>JAGAYQ010000407.1 GCA_017940445.1 Pyramidobacter sp.
ACCGTTTTTGTTGAAGGGGCGCTGCCGGGAGAAATGTGCGTCGCCGCGGTGCGTCAGGAGAAAAAAAGCTACATCCAGGCGCGCGTCGAGCGCGTGACAGAACCCAGTCCGCTGCGGCGTGAACCTCTGTGCAAATGGTACCGCAGCTGCGGCGGATGTCAGCTCCAGCATGCTGAGTATGAACTGCAGTGCCGGATCAAAGCGATGCTCGCGGCAGACGCGCTGCGGCGGATCGGCGGCTTTGAGATCACCTATGAGATTCCCTGTGTGCCGTCTCATAGCGAATGGCGTTATCGCAATAAAGCTTCGTTCCCGGTGCGGTCGCGCGGAACGAACGGCGCGATCGGATTTTTCAAGTCGGGTACGCACGAGATCGTTCCGGTGGACCGCTGTCCTGTGATCGGTGACCGTGCCAATAAACTTTATGCAACGCTCCACTATATGATCGAACATGGACAGTTCGACTGCTATGACGAGCACAAGAACAGCGGCTGGCTGCGGCATGTGATCATCCGCAGCGCGCGCGACTGCGAAGAGCTTCTGCTTGTCCTCGTCGCCGCCGCGCGTCCCGAGGGCGACGCTTTGGAGTCTCTTGAAGAGCTGTACGATCATCTCAAAGCCTCGTTCCCGGAGCTGCGCGGTCTGGTCCTCAACATCAATCCCGATGAAGGCAACGTGATCGTCGGCAAAGAGTCGCTGCTCGTCAAAGGCGAGGATATTCTGACGGAGCGCCTTGACCGCTTTGAGCTGGATTTCGACGGGACGGCGTTCTTCCAGGCGAACTCGGTGCAGGCGGCTGAACTGTTCCGCTATGCTGCTTCACTTGTCGAAGGTCAGAATCTTCTTGAGCTGTACTGCGGAGTCGGGGCGCTGACCGTCTTTCTGGCGCAGAAAGCGGCAAAAATCAGAGCAGTTGAAGTCTGGCCCTCGGCAGTCGCTATGGCGCAGCGCAACGTGAAATACAACCGCATCGAAGGCGTAGAAGTCATCGAAGGCGCGGCTGAGAATGTCGTAAGTCCTGAGCTTCTGGACGGTGTCGATTGCGTTGTCGTCGATCCCCCGCGCACTGGCTGCGAAAAAAAGGTAGTCGAAGCGATCGCCGCCAGCGGCGTGAAGCGCGTGCTCTACATCTCGTGCAATCCTGCAACGCTCGCCCGCGACGCTGCGTTGCTGCGCGATGCCGGGTTTGCGATAGACACAAAGAGCCTGAAAGTGTTCGACATGTTCCCGCAGACGTGCCACGTTGAGACGGTGACACTTTTATCCCGCAGAAAAGATGAGCCGAGAGTACAGGTGACGATGACTTGCAAGTCTGACTAATACAGTAAAGAAACGTTTTAATAAATTAACAAATCGTATTTATGGGGATGACTCAGATGAACTATAAGGTAATTGACAGAGAAACATATTATAGAAAAGGTGTGTACCGTCACTTCTCGGAAGATTGTAAATGCTCGACATCCATGACGGCGAGAATAGATGTCACAAATCTCGCTGCATATTCCAAGAAAACAGAAACAAAGTTTTATATCAACTTTTTATATATTCTTTCAAAGGTTATGAATTCACGCGAAGATTACAGAATGGGATATCTCTGGCAGACAGATGAACTGATTTGCTATGACGTGGTCAATCCCACACAGTATGTCTTCCATGAAGACACGGAAACCTGCACCCCTGTGTATACGGAATACTTTGAGGACTATGATAAGTTCTACGCTGCTGCATTGCGGGATGTTGAAGAGGCGAAGAAGACAAGGGAATACGAGCTGGATATGCAAAATCATCCCAACTGGTTCGATGCCTCGTTTATTTCATGGCTCTCTTATGATTCACTGAATCTTGAGCTGCCCGATGGAAATCTGTATTTTGCGCCAATTGTCAATTGGGGAAAATACAGGGAAGAAAACGAAAGACTTGTCATGCCTGTAACTGTTCGGCTGAATCACGCGATTGCTGATGGTTATTTGGTCGCAAATGTATTCCGCCTTCTGGAGCAAGAAATAAAGTTGTTTGTTGGGCTTTGATTGATATATTCAAAACTGTCGAGACGGTATGCTGCTTGTACCGCTAAAAGAATTGTTATTTGTGCTGTGTGAACTAGGGACGCAAGCAAATCTGAACCAACTGAAAGAAGATTGATAAAACAGGATTCGCAGAGGATTTGACTATGGAAAAAGAACTATCGGAAATGACGTTGAAAGAATTATGGGATCTATTCCCCATCTTCCTTGTTCAGCCCGATAATCTGTGGATCGAGTATTATAAGGAGATAGAAGCCGAAATTACTGCCCTTTTAACAGGTCATCCTGTTAAAAGGATCAGTCACATAGGAAGTACCGCGATACACGGTATATGGGCCAAGAACATTGTTGATGTGATGGTTGAGATCCTTGATAGTGCTGACATGTTAAAAGTATCGCAAATTATGGAGCAGAATGGTTTTATCATTATGTCCGATGAAAAAAGCCGAATATCACTCAATAGGGGATACACGAAAGCGGGATTTGGGGATAAGGTTTACCATATTCATCTAAGATACGCAGGTGATAATGATGAACTGTATTTCCGAGACTATCTAAATGATCATCCTTCGATTGCAAAGGAATATGAAACCTTAAAGCTCGAATTATGGAAGAGATATGAGCATGACAGAGATGCCTATACCGATGCAAAAACTGATTTCATTCGTAAATGGACAACAGAAGCCCGTGCTGTATATGGCACAAGGTACAGATAAAGTCAAGTTTGTTGATCGGTTTCTCAATAAGTTTTATTGAGACGGTCTGCGCGCTGAGTCACAGATATACCGGCCGGGCATCGGCGTGCTGCTGATCAAAATATTGAGACATCTTTTGTTCCTGACAGAAATTGTGAACGTTGGGGACTGTTCGGGATGTCTTTATTTCTGCGTGCTTAGTCAGAAAAAAGTGGGGGGATTGCTATGCTGTTTGACAAGGAAATCAAAAAGCTCGGCTTTGGTCTGATGCGCCTGCCTAAAAAGGGCGAGGAGTTTGACATCGAGCAGATCAAAGCGATGGTCGACCGCTTTATGGCGGCCGGGTTCACGTATTTCGACACAGCCTGGGCCTATCCAGGCTCGGAAGACACGATCCGCCAGACGCTGGTCGAGCGCTATCCGCGCGAGAGCTTCCTGCTGGCGACGAAGAACGCCGCCTGGATCAAGTGCGCGACGCGCGAGGATGCCGTTGTGCAGTTTGAGACATCGCTGAAGCAGACGGGCGCCGGATATTTCGATATGTATCTGCTCCACAATCTGGGAGAGATGCGCACGCATTTCTTTGACGATTTTGACATGTGGAACTTTGTCAGGGAGAAGAAGGCTGAGGGCAAGATCAGGCATTACGGATTTTCGTTCCACTCGACGCCGGAGGAGCTCGACGCGATCCTGACGGCTCATCCCGACGCTGAGTTTGTGCAGCTGCAGATCAATTATGCCGACTGGGAGAACCCCGCGATCCAGTCTCGCGGCGTTTACGAAGTTGCCCGCAGGCACGGAAAGCCTGTGATCGTCATGGAGCCGCTGAAAGGCGGTCTGCTCGCGTCTCCTCCGGAGGCAGTCGCTTCTGTCCTGAAAGCAGCGGAAGCGGATGTTTCGGCTGCATCGTGGGGGATCCGCTTTGCGGCGAATCTGAAGGGGGTCCTTGTTGTTCTTTCAGGGATGAGCAGTTTAGAGCAGATGGAAGACAACATCTCGTATATGAAAGATTTTGACGGACTCTCTGAAACGCAGCTCAACGTCATTGACAAAGCGCGCGAAGAACTGGCGAAGATCCCGCTGATCCCCTGCACGACGTGCAATTACTGCGCCAAGGTCTGCCCGGCTGAAATCGGCATTTCCGGCACGTTTACGGCGAAGAACATGTACACGCTCTACGGCAGTCTCGACGCAGCGAAACATCAGGAAAACTGGCTCGTCGCCGGCCATGGCCGCAAGCAGGCCGTGAACTGCCTTAAATGCGGCGCGTGCGAAGCGGCATGCCCGCAGCACATTGCCATTCGCGAAGAACTTGCTTCGGCTGCGGAACTGTTTGGCCAAAAGGCATAGCGCGTATCGAGCAAGAGTGCTTTTGACCGTTTGAAAGCGCAAAAGTCTGAATTGGAACACGGAAAGAGTTCACGAAAACCGGATATTTTTACTTTAGAGTATTGATTCACATGGATTTCTATGCTACAATCCAACCAGATTTCGGGGAGTATGGAGGGAAGAGTGGGCAGTGCCCACTCTTCGTTTTTTATAAAACGCTCCCCATGACTGCGGGGACGACGATGGATCTGGAAAAAATATCTGAAGAACTGAAAGCGCTGACTGAACGGCTTGGTTTTGAGTACGTGGGGATGGAAGCTGTGAAAGAAGCCGGCGAGAATATCCTGCGGCTCTATGCCGACAGAGAAGGCGGCATCTCCCTTGACGACTGCGAGAAGATCGCAGGTGAAGCCAACGCCTTTCTGGATGAAAAAGCTGACGAGATCGAGGGGAACTACCTTTTCGAGGTCAGTTCGCCGGGACTGGAACGGCCGCTTTTCAAACTTGAAGATTACGCCCGTTTTGTCGGACGCGTCGCGAATGTCAGACTGAAAAGCGCCTGCGAGGGGAGAAAGCGCTTCCAGGCGACGATCGAAGGCGTCCGTGATGAGAACGTGCTGTTCGACAGCGGCGGGGAACCGCTTGACGTGCCGTTTGCGGCGATCATGTCAGCCAGGCTGGCGTATATAGAACAAAAGGGACAGAAGAAAACATTCAGGAAAAACGGAGGAAAGAAATAACAATGGAGCTGGGGCCTAATTTTCTCAGTGCTATTAAAATGCTCGCTGACGAACGGAACCTTTCGGAAGAGGTGATCCTCACGAGCGTGGAAGCGGCGCTTGCGACCGCATACAGGAAATTTCGCGAAAGCAAGCACGACCCGGTCGTGACGATCGACCGGACCAGCGGTACTGTTGCCATCAACGATGTCCGCAAAGTGACCGACGAGGAGATTCCCGGCGAAAGCGAAGTCAGCGTCGAGCAGGCCCGTGAGCTTGGGTATCCCGACGCCGTTCCCGGCGATCTGGTGAAGGTCCCCGTTCTCGAAAGCCCTGCCAAGTTTGGGCGCATCGCCGCGCAGACTGCCCGGCAGGTCATCACTCAGCGGCTTAAAGACGCCGAGCGCGAAATCGTATATAATGAGTTCAACGACAAGATCGGCGATCTCGTTACCGCGACCATCTTCAAAAACGAGGGAGATCAGATCATCGTCCGCCTCAGCGACCGCAACGAGGCCGTGCTGCCCCGCGAGGAGCGGATAGCCGGTGAAAGCTACGAGCCCGGTTCAAGCATGAAGTTCTTCCTTCTTGATGTGCGCCAGTCCGGCCGCGGTCCCAGGATCATCGTCTCGCGCACGCATCCCGGCCTGCTTCGCAAGCTGTTGGAGCTGGAGATCCCCGAGATCCACGACGGCACCGTCGAGATCAAGAGCATTGTCCGCGAGGCCGGTGCGCGTGCAAAAGTAGCCGTAGCTTCGTCGAATCCCGACGTTGATCCCGTCGGAGCCTGCGTCGGCAGCAGCGGTGCGCGGATCAGAAATATCAGCAGCGAGCTCTGCGAGGAGAAGATCGACATCATCATCTGGAGCGAAGATCCACTCGAGTTCATCAAAAATGCGCTCTCTCCCGCAAAGGTCATCAGCGCCGAAGAGGTGGCTGGCCAGGAACGGACGGCGAAGGTCTATGCGCCCGCTGATCAGCTCTCGCTGGCGATCGGCAAGGCCGGACAGAATGTTCGCCTCGCGGCGCGCCTTACCGGCTGGAAGGTCGATATCAATCCCGTCGGCGGTGATGCATCAGCAGAAAACGATACGGCTGCTGCGGAGGCGAAGGATTGAGACGTTCCAGAAATCCCCGGTCATGCGTCGCCTGCAAGCGTGAGCGCCCTCCGCGCGAGATGCTCCGTGTAGTGCGTACGCCCGAAGGCGAAGCGCTTCTCGACGAAGCCGGGCGACAGTCGGGCAGAGGTGCCTATGTGTGCCCTGAGCCGCAGTGCGTGACGCTCTGTCTGAAAAAGCGCCTGCTGGAAAAATCGCTCAAGTGCGAGATCCCTGAGCAGGTGAAAGATCGGCTGAAGGAACTGGCGCATGTGAGCGAGAGCGACTTGGCCGCTGCCGACGGAGCGCTTATGGACGATGTGAAGTCGACGCTCAGTCTTGCCCGACGTGCCGGCGAACTGGTGATCGGGCAGGACCGAGTGCTCGACGCTCTTTCAGCGGGACAGCTGCTGCTGGTGCTGCTGACGCACGACCATTCGGAAACACTTGCGCGCTCGCTTGCATCCCGTGAGGCGGATACGCGCGTTTTGACAGAGGTAAGCCGTCTGGAACTCGGACACCTTTTGGGCCTGCGACAGGCTCAGATCGTTGCGCTCCCGGCGAAGAGCGGCTTTGCGAAGAAACTGATGGAACTGCTTCCGGAAGAAGGAGGAAATGCCGTTGAGTAAGATGAGAGTTTATGAGCTTGCGAAGCTGCTCGAGATCAACAATAAGGATCTGCTGGCGCTGATGGCGGAACTGAATATCTCTGTCAAGTCGCATATGAGCACGATCGACGACGACGAGATCCAGACCATTGAAAAGGCGCTTGAAAAGGGCAAAAAGGCGGAAGAGCCGGCTGAACCGGTCAAGGAACCTGAAAAGCCGAAGGCTCCCGAAAAGAAGGCTGAACAGCCCAAGAAGCCTGAACCTGCGCCGCAGAAGCAGGAAAAGAAAAGCCTGAAGATCGCCCATGACCGCAGCGTCAAGGACCTGGCCGACGCTCTTGGCATTTCCGCCGGACAGGCCGTCAAGCATCTTATGGCTGCGGGAATGATGACTCCCGCTTCTGCTCCTCTGAACGACGACATCCTCCTGATCCTCAGCGATGCCTGCAATGCCGACATCGACTGGGACGAGCCGGCGGAAGCGGAAAAAGCTCCCGAGCAGAAGCCGCAGCAGTCCGGCAAGACGCCTCTGCGCGGCACGCACCTTCAGCCCCGTTCGCCCATCGTCACTGTCATGGGACACGTCGATCATGGCAAGACCTCGCTGCTTGATGCCATTCGCAAGACCAACGTGACGGCCCGTGAAGCAGGCGGAATCACTCAGCATATCGGTGCCTCTCACATCACCTACAACGGCAAGGACATCGTTTTCCTCGACACCCCCGGCCATGAGGCGTTTACCTCAATGCGCGCACGCGGTGCCCAGTGCACTGACATCGCTGTCCTCGTGGTGGCTGCCGACGACGGCGTCATGCCTCAGACGATCGAAGCCATCAACCACGCCAAGGCTGCTGAAGTCCCCATTATCGTCGCTATCAACAAATGCGACAAGCCGGCGGCCAACCCTCAGCAGGTCATGCAGGAGCTCAGCGGTTACGGACTTGTTGCCGAAGCCTGGGGCGGCGATACCGTCATGGTCGAGATCTCCGCAAAATCGGGCAAGAACATCGACCAGCTTCTTGAAATGATCTCCCTTGTAGCAGAGATGGAAGAGCTCAAGGCCGATCCGACCGTTTCGCCGGAGGGCGTCGTCATCGAAGCGCGGCTTGACAAGGGCCGCGGTCCCATGGCATCCGTCATCGTACAGCAGGGCACGCTGCGCACCGGTGACCTGATCCTCTTTGACAGCTGCTGGGGCAAAGTGCGCGCCATGCTCAACGACACCGGCAAGCAGGTGAAGGAAGCGGGGCCGAGTACGGCTGTCGAGCTCCTTGGCCTGACCGGCGTTCCGCAGCCCGGTGAGCATTTCAAGCAGATCGGCAGCGAAAAGGAAGCCAGAGACCATTTCTCGGCCCTTGAGGCTGAGCGCCGCGAAAGCCAGAACTCTGCCGCCGTCAAGCGCATGACCCTTGAAGACCTCTACAGCCAGGTCCAGGAAGGCGAGAAGCCCGTGCTCAATCTCGTCATCAAGTGCGACGTTCAGGGCACGATCGAAGCCATCGTCGGCTCTCTTGAGAAGCTGGCAACCGGTGAAGTCGGCGTCAACATCGTGCATGCCGCAGTCGGCCGCATCTCTGAGTCCGACATCATGCTCGCCACGGCTTCAAACGCGATCGTCGTGGGATTCAATGTTCGCCCGGAGGCAAACGCCCAGAAGCTGGCTGAAAAAGAAAAGGTTCAGATCCGCCTTTACAGCATTATTTATGAAATCATCGACGATGTGAAGGCGGCCATGGAAGGACTTCTCAAGCCGGAGATCCGCGAGAACACGCTCGGCGAAGTCGAGATCCGCAAGATCTTCAAGGCTCCCAAGGTCGGC
>JAGAYQ010000408.1 GCA_017940445.1 Pyramidobacter sp.
CTCATGCAAATGAAGAGGACGGAGCGTAAAGCCCCGTCCTCTTATTGTACCAGTTTATTGTTCTTTTGCCGAATCTGCGTCAGTATTTTTTACTTCGGGCGCGTCGGGCTCCACATCGGCGTCAGCTGCACGAACGGAAGGGATAAATCCTTCGCCGTCTGAAGGCGCTTCCTGTGTCTCGGGCTCTGGTTCGCCAGCAGGCGTTTCGCACGGCTGGGGCGAGTCGGCCTGTTTCGTTTCGGAAGGCGTTTCAGCTTCGGGCTTTTTCTCCGGTTCTGCCGGTTCTTCGCCAAGCAGGACGGCAAGGTCGTGGCCGTCCATCACTTCACGCTCAAGCAGCGTCTCCGCGACCAGCTTCACCGTATCCATATTTTCGGAAAGCAGCTTTTTCACGCGCTGATAACAGTCTTCTACGATCTTGCGGACTTCCTCGTCGATCGCGAAGGCGATCTGATCGCTGTAGTTGCGGTCTTCGCCAAGATCTCGGCCGAGGAACACTTCGTGGCGCTGGCGTCCGAGGACGACAGGCCCAAGCGAACTCATCCCGTACTGTGTGACCATGCTGCGGGCACACTGCGTGGCACGCTCCAGGTCGTTGCTGGCTCCTGTGGTGATGTCGCTGAAGACGAGTTCTTCGGTGACGCGGCCGCCGAGCAGCACACAGATGTCGTTCGTCAGCTCATTTTTCGAGGCCAGGAAACGGTCTTCCTGAGGCAGCTGGAGCGTATAGCCCAGCGCAGCGCTGCCGCGGGGGATGATCGAGATCTTGTGCACAGGATCGCAGCCGGGGATCAGCTTGGCGACAAGCGCGTGGCCGGTCTCGTGATAAGCGATGATCTTCTTTTCGCGGTCGCCGATGAGGCGGCTCTTGCGCTCCGGGCCGGCAATGGCCCGATCGATGCCTTCTTCAAGCTCGGCCATGCCGATCTCCTGCTTGCCGGCGCGTCCCGCGAGCAGAGCTGCCTCGTTGATGACGTTGGCAAGATCGGCGCCGACAAATCCCGGCGTGCGTTTGGCAAGGATGGCAAAGTCGACATCAGAAGCAAACTTTTTATCCTTGGCATGGACTTTGAGGATCGCTTCGCGGCCGTTCACGTCGGGGCGGTCAACTGTGACATGACGGTCGAAACGGCCAGGACGGAGCAGCGCGGGATCAAGAACGTCGGCTCTGTTGGTGGCCGCGATCAAGATGATGCCCGTCTTTTCGTCAAAGCCGTCCATCTCAACGAGCAGCTGATTGAGCGTCTGCTCGCGCTCGTCGTGTCCTCCGCCAAGTCCCGCACCGCGCTGGCGGCCAACAGCGTCGATCTCATCGATAAAGACGAGACAGGGCTGATATTTGCGGGCCTGGTCGAAAAGGTCACGGACGCGAGAAGCGCCGACGCCGACAAACATCTCGACGAAGTCCGATCCGCTGGTGCTGAAAAACGGAACATCGGCTTCGCCGGCGCAGGCACGCGCCAGCAGGGTCTTGCCGGTTCCGGGCGAACCGAGGAGCAGCACGCCCTTGGGAACTTTGGCGCCGAGTTTTGTAAACCGGTCGGGTGACTTGAGGTACTCCACGACCTCTTTGAGCTCTTCCTTCGCCTCGTCGCAGCCGGCGACGTCATCAAATGTCACCTTGGGACGGTTGTCGAGGAACATCTTGGCGCGGCTCTTGCCGAACGACATCATCTTTCCGCCGCCGCCCTGCATGTTGTGCATGAAGAAGATCCACACACCGATCAGCAGCAGCGTCGGAAACACCGATGAAGCCAGCGTCATCCACCACGGGGTTTCGGGGATCTCGTTGATCTTCACCTCAACGCCGCGCCCGGCAGCAAGATCAGCCACTTCCTTGACGCCGACGATGTTGCTGGTGAAGCTTGTGCCGTCGGTGTAATGACCGGTCGCCTTCATGTCGGTGATCGAAAAGTCCTTGATCTTCCCCGCCTGCATGTCAGTCCGGAACTGGCTGTAGGGGATCTCCGGGATCTGCTGGACAGGCGTCTGCGGCGTCAGGAACATGTTGACGATGCTGACGACGAGAACGACAAGGATCAGATACACTCCGAGGTTTTTCATTAAGCGATGCAAATTAGCGCCTCCTTAAAAAGTCCTTCTATTCGTCGACGGGGCGGACCGTGAAGATCGCGGGAAGATTCCTCATCTTCTCATCGTAGTCCATGCCGTAGCCGACGACAAATTCGTCAGGAATGACGAAACCTGTATATTCGACGGGCACGTCGACGACGCGCCGATCCTGCTTGTCCAGAAGCACGCACACAGCAACGGAAGCCGCGCCGTGATCTGCGAAGTACTCGCGCAGGCGTTTCAGAGTCAGCCCGGTGTCGACGATGTCTTCGACGATGATCACATTCCGGCCTTCGATCTCCATGGTCGGCTGCTGTGTGATCGCCACTTTGCCGGAACTCTGCGTGGATGCGCCGTACGAAGAGGCCTTCATGAACTCGATCGAAACCTCGACCGACGGACCGATCTCTCTGACCAGGTCAGCCAGGAAAATAACGGCTCCGCGCAGGATGCCCACCATCAGCACGCTCCCGCCGTCATAACGGGAAGTGATCTCTTTGGCGATCGCGCTCACGCGCTCGGCGATGGCCTCTTTGGAAATAAGGACTTCCGCAGGTTTCAATTCCATTCACAATTCCTCCATTTTCCCCGCAAAGGGGTCAGCTTGACGCAATAGGACTCGTTCTCACTCTTTGAATTCTGACAATTACCATTATGAAAAGACGCACGTCCGCCTCCGTGCAGGACCATCGGAAAAGGATCGTTGAACGGAACGCCGTCCTCTGATTTTTTCAGCACAACGCAGCCATCCGGCCCCAGCTCAACGGGCATGACAAAAGCGCCGTTCCCCGGCTCTCTTTTTTGGACTGTAACGCGCCAGCCGCCCCAGCGTACA
>JAGAYQ010000409.1 GCA_017940445.1 Pyramidobacter sp.
CCGGCCACAACCCCGATCTGATATTTTTCGATCACGGCAGCGGCCCAGGATGTGTCGCATTCATACGTGTACTTTCCCTTACCGTAGCTCATAGAATTTCACTCCTCTCTTTATTTCCGGGAAGGGGCCCCGCGGCGTACAATCACAAAGCGCTCGTCAACAGGCTCGCCCTTTTCGAACTTGACGATGCAGTCATAGACGTGCTGCACGCGCGGCGGGATATTTTCAAACACGGCCCCTCCGCCGTGACTGGTCAGAACCACATTGTCGAGCTTAAACAGAGGGTTATCCGGCGCAGGCGGCTCAGGATCAAACGTATCAAGTCCGGCTCCGCGAATGCGGCGGTTTTTCAGTGCATCAACAAGCGCCGCTTCATCAACGATCGCGCCGCGTGCAGTATTGACAAGGATGGCATCAGGCTTCATCAACGCGATCTTTTCCGCATTGATGATATGGCGCGTGCTGTCGAGCAGAGGCAGATGAAGCGAAATAATGTCGGCCTCGCGCAGAACATCGTCCATCGGCAGATACTCCGCCCCAAGCGCACGCTCCACTTCGGCAGACGCACGGCGTACGTCAAAATAGATGACGCGCTCAGCCTTCATGCCGTAAGCCAGCTCGCAAAGCCGGCGGCCGATGTTGCCAAAGCCGAGGATGCCGACGGTCTTGCCATAAAGGCTGATGCACTGATCGCGCATTTCGGTCTTCAGCCAGCGTCCCTGCCGCAGCGCGTGATCGACATACAGCAATTTTCGGTTGAGAGCAAGAATATGCAGAATGACCATCTCGGCGACTGCAGCCGCATTGAAGCCGACGCCATTTTGCAGCGCGATGTTCAGTTCCTTGAGCAGATCGAGGTCATACGAGTCGTACCCGGCTCCCCAGAGCTGGATCAGCTTCGCTTTTTTAGCGGCGCGCACATATTCCTCAGTCATCTTGATCCCGTTCGGGGCAATATAATCAGCTTCAGCCAGTAGGCGAAGATGTTCTTCTTTGTCATTTTTCGACTGCACAAACATCAGCTCAAAGCCCTCTGGAGCCTGATCGCGCATGATCTTCTTCACTTTATCAGAAAAGATTCCCAGCCAAAGGATTTTTGGACAAGACATTTTAATTCCTCCCGCGCGTGTGATAGCACAAAATCTGCTGTTCACATCATAAATGACGCTTGCGAAATTATAAAACAAGTTATATCCTTGAAATGCCACAGGGGAAAAAATGTAGCACAAACGAAACGCCACAAAAAACGCCTTGGAGGATCGGGTTATGAATCTCATCAGTTTCAGGTATTTTCTGGCAGCTTCGGAGAAAATGAACTTCACACATGCTGCTAAAAGCCTGCATATAACGCAGCAGAGCCTCAGCGAGCATATCAAACGGCTCGAAGAGGAGTATCGCGTAAAGCTTTTTGACCGCTCGCCAGCGCTGCGTCTGACCGACGCCGGACAGCAACTGCGGCGGTACGCACTTGAAGCCCTTGATCTTGACCACCGGATTGCCAATATGATGTCGGATATTGCCGAAGAAAAAAAAGGCTCCGTTTCATTAGGCATGAGAGCATTTTACGGCCGCATCCTGCTTCCGGAGCTCATTCCCCGATTCAATCAGCAGCATCCGGGCATCCAGCTCCACGTTTCTCTCGGACGCTCTCAGGAACTTGCCGGGCAGCTGCTGGCAGGACAGCTTGACGTCGCCCTGCTGATAAGTCCATACGCCGAAAACGGAAATTTTACAAACGCTCCGTTCCTTTCTGAGCGCTACTGTCTCGTTATACCGGAAAATCTCCTCAAGCAGCACTTCAATCTGACGGAAGCAGACATCGCAAAAGGAAAGACACCCGACTGGAACAGCCTGGAAAAAGTCCCGTTCATCTTTTACAAAAGCGGCGCCACTCGCGAATGCACAGAACGTTTCCTGCTTTCGTGCGGCTGCCGACACCCCAATATCCTCATCGAGACCGGTAACACGGAGATCCAGATGATCCTCTGCGCTTCCGGCTGCGGGATTACCGTAACCTATGACCGCTTATGGCGCTATTACGAAAAAAAGCGCCAGGACGGACCGCACCTCATCTCCCTTCCGCTTACCTCTTTTACTGCAAATGGGACCGTCATCAGTTATCTGACGCGGCGCAGTTTAAATCAAGCCGCGCAAACTTTGCTGAGCTTCCTGCAGGAAGCTGCAGCGTATCTGTAACGCTTGCCGCACAAAAAAGCCCGCGGCGGAGGCTCGGAAAAATTTTTCCGGCTTCCGCCGCGGGCTTTTTTTGCGGTTACTTTTTCGGGCAGGGCACGTGATAGACCATCGCCGTCAGCACGGGGATGACGATCAGCGTCAGCACCGTGCTCACTGTCAGACCGGCCATGATCGTCACCGCCATGGGACCGAACATCAGGTCGGGGATCAGCGGGATCATGCCAAGAACGGTCGTGATCGCCGACATGCTGACGGGACGCAGGCGGCCGACGCCGTCCTCGACGATCGCCTCATAGCGGTCGCGGCCGGCGGCAAAGTCGACGCTGACCTGGTCGAGCAGCACGATCGAGTTTTTGGCTAACATTCCGACCAGGCTGAGCAGGCCGACGATCGCCAAAAAGCTGACGGACATTCCGGCGATCGCCAGTCCGGCAACGACGCCGATGAGGATCAGCGGCAGCGACGCAAAGATGATCAGCGGCTGGCGCAGTCCGTTGAACAGGAACACCATGACGGTGAACATGAGCACGAGCGCAGGAGCAAACGCCACTTTCATCGAGTCCAGCGACTCGTTCGACAGTTCCTGCTCACCGCCCCAGTCGATCGAGTAGCCGACAGGCAGCGGGATGGCTTCGATGAGCGGGCGCACGCGGCGGAGCATCGCGTCAGCGTTGCTCCCCAGCACCGTGTCGGTGGCCGCAGTGAGCACGCGCGAGCGGTCGCGGCGCATGATGAGGTTGTCCTCAAAGCGGGTGTCGAGCGAGGCGATCACCGTCCCCAGCGGTACTGTCGCGTTCGCCGTCGGAGCCCAGATGGGGAACGACTTGAGCCGGTCCATGCGGTAACGCTCGCCAGGCTCAACGACAGCCAGGATGGGCAGCGTCTTGTCGCCGTCGCGGTAGCCGCCGATCGGCAGCCCCGTCGTCGCGATGAGGATGTCCTGATTGATCATCGGACGGGTCAGCCCAAGATTGCGCATCTGGTCCTTCATCACGCGGGGACGGATCACCTCGACCGGCGTCCTCCAGTCAAGTCGCGCGAACTTATGCGACGGGTCGGCCTCAAAGATGGATTTGGCCTTTTCAGCCAGCTCTCGCAGTGTCGCGGAATCTGTGCCGTAGAACCGCGCTTCGAGCCTCGGCGTCATGCCGCTGCCCTTGGAGAACGGCTTGCAGATGCCGCTCACGCCGGGCATCGCCTCGTCGATATGCTTCTGCGTCTTCAGCAGGACCGAGCGCATGTCGCGAAAGTCTTTCGTCTCGACGAGCAGCTGCGAAAAAGCCGTGTTCGGATCGGGGGGCGAATAGGTGAGCATGAAGCGCAGCGAGCCGCCGCCGATGAAGTCGGTGACGTTTTTCACCTCGGGCATGGCGCGCAGATAGCTTTCCAGCTCCACAGCCGAGGCGCGTGTCGCCTCGAGCGACCTGCCCTCCGTGCCCCAGAGGTCGACCGTGTAATAGGCCGTGTTGGCATCGGGGAAAAACGACTGTTCCAGGCGCGTAAAGCCCCAGACTGAAGCCGCAAACACCGCAAGAGTCGCTGCTGCCGTCAGCAGACGGTGCCGGAGACAGGCTTCCAGCAGCCAGCGATAAGCGCGGAACAGCGGCTTGTTGTACGGGTCCACATCCGCCTTGCCAGGCTTGAGCATCAGCGAGCCGAACACCGGCGTGGCTGTGAGCGCCATCACCCAGCTGAACGACATCGAGATGGCGACCACCTGATACAGCGAACGGCAGTACTCGCCTGCCTGCGCCTGCGAGAAGCCGATGGGAGCAAAGGCCAGGATGGCGATGAACGTGCCGCCGAGCATGGCCCACTTGGCCCCTTCCACTGAGTCGTCAGCAGCGTCCTCGATCGCCTGGCCGCGCTCGACGCCGACCAGCATCCCCTCCGAGACGACGATGGCGTTGTCAACCAGCGAGCCGAGCGCGATGATCAGCGCCGCGAGCGAGACCATCTGAAGGAAGATGCCGCATGCGTTCATGATCGCGATCGTGCCCGCCACCGTGAGCAGCAGCACGATGCCGATCAGCAGCCCGGTCCGAAGTCCCATGAACACCAGCAGGACGCCGACGACGATCGCCAGCGACTCGGCAAGATTGACGATGAAATCGTTGATCGACTTGGTGACCTGGTCGGACTGCATGTAGATCTCTTCCAGCTCCATACCGATGGGACGATGCACCTCAAGACCGCGCAGGCATTTCGTCACAGCCTCGCCCATCTCCACGACGTTGCCGCCGGGGACGGTAGCGATGCCAAGGCCCAGTGCGGGTCGGCCGTTGAAGCGCAGCATGAACGTCTGCGGATCGGCGAAGTCGCGCCGCACCGTCGCCACCTCGCGCAGGCGCACCAGCTTGCCGCCCGCGCCGCCGATGACAAGATCACCGATATCGTCGACCGTGGTGATGGAGCTTGTGGGCGAGACGCGCACAAAGCGTGTCCCCTGCAGTGTGCTGCCGACGGCCGACAGCGTGTTCTGCTGATTGAGCACCTGGATGATCGCCTGCGGCGAGATGCCCAGCGACGAAAGGCGGTTCGTCGAAAACTCGACATAGACACACTCCGACTGCTCGCCGAGGACCTTCACGCTGGCCACGTTCGGCACAAGGACCAGCTGCTTTTTGAGAAAATCAGCGTAGTCCCACAGCTCCTTCATCGTGTAGCCGTCACCGATGAGCGCGTAATACTGCCCGTACACGTCGCCGAAATCGTTGTTGATCATGACCGTGCATCCGGCGGGCATGTACGGCTGCACGTCGACCAGCTTCTGCCGCAGCACGTCCCAGATCTGCGGCAGGTAAGCCGAGGTGTATTTGTCCTTGATGTCGACGTAGATGATCGCCATGCCGGGCATGCAGTGCGAACGGATGTGCTTGATCTCGCCCATCGCCTGCACGGCGTCTTCGATGCGGCTGGCGACCTCGCTTTCTACTTCATAGGCGGTCGCTCCAGGATAAACGGCCGTGACGACAGCTGTCTTGATCGTGAATGTGGGGTCCTCCAGCTTGCCGATGCGGAAATAGGCAAACACCCCTGCCACAGCGACCAGCAGGCAGAGGAACAGTACCACAAGACGGCGCTCGATGCTTGCACGCGCGATCTTCATCACTGGTCACCCGCTTTCATGAGACGAACTTTCTGCCCTTCCCTGAGGAAGTGAACGCCCGCTGTGACGATCACGTCGCCTTCGTTCAGCAGCGAGGCGCTGATCTCGACGCTGTTCCCGTGCGCCGCAAGGACCGCCACAGGGATCGACTCGACGGAGCCGTCTTTGCAGCGCCAGACGGAGCGCATCACGACATCGCCGAGGATAGCCGACTGCGGCACGAGGAACGTCGTCTC
>JAGAYQ010000410.1 GCA_017940445.1 Pyramidobacter sp.
CGCTGTGCTCATGACCGATCGAGCGCGCCTTCGATCACCAGCAGGCGGCGCTTGTTCTCCACGCCGCCCGCGTAGCCGGTGAGGCTTCCGTCGGAGCCGACGACACGGTGACAGGGCACGATGATGTTGATTGGGTTGCGCCCCACGGCGGAGCCCACGGCGCGCGGCGAGCTGTGCAGCTGCTTTGCCAGTTCGCCGTAGGTGACGACCGTCCCATACGGGATCGTCAGCAGCGCCTTCCACACGGAACGCTGAAACTCCGTGCCGCGCAGGTCGAGCGGCAGTTCAGCGGCAACCGGCTGTTTGCCGGCGAAATAGCGGTCGAGCCAGGCACGCGCGCTTTTCAGCAGCGGCGTTTCGCGTTCCTCAGCCTCTGGCGGCAGGTGACGCTCCTCGTACTTCTGCCCGGCCATGGTCAGCGCCACGATGCCGTTTTCCCCCGCCGCGACGGTCAGCACGCCGACGGGCGAATTGTACGCAATTTTTGCGAACATGTGCTACGCCTTCTTTTCGTAATGATGGACGAGCGCCTGCGTGCCCAGCTCGCCCATGCCGCGCGCGCTCAGCTCGTCGAGGTTCGCGAGCGTGTCGCGGGCCACTTCAAGCGTCAGCCCCAGGGAATCCGCCTCGCCCACGCCGATGCGCAGGTCCTTGGCGAGGTAGCGCACGAAGAACGACGGTGTGTCGTCACCGGCCAATATTTTCGCGCCGATCTTTTCCAGCTGCGAGCTTTTGGCCGAGCCGGCGCACAGCAGCGGGAACAGCTCGTTCAGGTCCAGCCCCGCTGCCCGCGCATACGCCAGCGACTCGCACACGCCGCTCAAAACGCCGGCGACGGCGATCTGATTGGCAGCTTTGGCAGCCTGGCCGGAACCGGCCTTGCCCATGTACGAGGCACGGGCCGACACGGCCGCAAAAAGCGGGGTGCAGGCGTCGAAATCCGCGCGCTCGCCGCCCACAAACAGCGCCAGCCTGGCGTTTTCCGCCCCGGCTCTGCCGCCGGTGACAGGACAGTCGAGCACGCGCAGGCCGCGCTGTTCCGCTTCGTCGTGCAGGCGTGCGGCCTGCGACGGACTGCTCGTCGTCATGTCGATCATGATCGTGCCCGGCCGAGCGGCCGTCATCAGGCTGCTTTCGCCAAGGTACACGCTTTCCACGTCCTTGGGCTCGCCCAGCATCGTGATCACAGCGTCGGCAGATCGAGCAGCCTCGGCAGCGCTGTCGTGCCACACCGCGCCCTCAGCCAGGAGGGGCTGGGCCTTTTCGCGCCGGCGCGCCCAGACGTGCAGCTCAAATCCGGCTTTCATCAGGTTGCGCGCGATCGGCGCGCCCATGATGCCGAGGCCGATGAAGGCAATCTTTTGCAGCTCGCTCATTTAATAGCCCTTTTTCACGTCGACTTCGCGGATCAGCTCGCCGCCCGTCGTCCATGCGCGCAGATTCTGCGCGGCGATGTCGATGATGCGGTCCACCGTCTTTGCCAGGAAGAACCATCCGGCCACATGCGGCGTGATCAGCACGTTGTCAAAGTTCCACAGCTCGTCATCCGCAGGCAGCGGCTCCGGCTCGGTCACGTCCAGGGCCGCGCCGCCGAGGTGGCCGTCACGCAGCACCTTTTTCAGCGCCGCCGGATCGATCGCGTTGCCGCGGCCGCAGTTGATCAGGAGCGCGCCCTTTTTCATCAGCCGCAGACGGCGCTCGTCCATCAGATGATCCGTCGCCTTTCCGCCGGGCAGCACCATCACCACGATGTCGGCGCGCGGCAGCAGACTGTCGAGGTCGTCCATCGTGTGCAGCTCGTCCAGATAATCCGGCTTGTCGCCCAGATGGCGCCGCAGGCCGATCACGTGCGCGCCCAGCGCGTGCGCCTTGCGCGCGTACATGCCGCCAATGTCGCCAAGCCCCATCAGCAGGATCGTCGCGCCCTCGACGGAGATGATATTGCCGCACGCCGACCAGTCGCGAGCTGCCTGCTTGCGTGCGTACTGCTCAAAGCGGCGCACCAGCGAGAACGTCATCGCCAGCATGTGCTCCGACACAGTGAGGCCATACGCGCCGCTGGCGCACGTCAGCCGCGCGCCCTCCGGCAGTTTGCCGGGCTGGGCGTAGGGATCGGCCCCGGCCGAGTTGAGCTGCAGCAGCTCAAGCGCCTTGCACTCCGGCAGCAGAGCCGGCGGCACATTGCCGACGATCGCACTCGCATCGCGCACATCGTCCGCCGTCAGACCATTCTGCTTGTAGACCAGCTCGCAGCCGTCGCCTGCCGCCTGCGCAAGCTGATCCAGATGCGCGTCGTTCAGCGGCATGAATGTGACAAGGACCTTTTTCTTTGCGTTCATTGCGAAAGACTCCTTTTTAATCAAGATTGTTTCGGATGCAATCATACCACAGGACTAAAACAGCTGCCCAGGCAACTTTTCCTTCACCTTGGGCGGAAA
This sequence comes from Pyramidobacter sp., assembly GCA_017940445.1. Lineage (GTDB taxonomy): Bacteria > Synergistota > Synergistia > Synergistales > Dethiosulfovibrionaceae > Pyramidobacter. The sequence continues at coordinate 2,439 of JAGAYQ010000410.1, forward strand.
GTCTGCGTCGAACGCGTCCGCCTCCTCCGGCGTGACGGCATACACGGCGGGATCTTCGTAAAACCCGCCGTACCACGGCTTTTGCTCGTCCGTCAGCTCTTTTGCCATGAAATACGGCAGATCCTCCGCCGGACTGTGCCCGCGCAGGAAGATGCCGTGACGGGCCGCCGGAACGAACCCGAAACGCGCGTAATACTCCGGCGAACCGGTGAGCACGACCGATTCATAGCCCAGCTTTGGGGCCTCAGCCAGAAAGCGCTCCATCAGCGCCGCACCGACGCCGCGCTTTTGATACGCAGGGAGCACCGCCAGCGGCCCCGCGCACAGATGCTCCGTCACCGAGCCGCACGGCCAGGTCAAAAGCCCCTTGGCGCCCATCACGCAGCCGACGGCCGCACCGCCGTCTTCAGCGACGAAAAACAGCCTCGCCTCAGCTTCCGTTGCACTCTCCAGCCGCCGCACGATCAGGTGCTCCACGCATCCCGGCCGGTACACGTTCCAGAACGCCTCGCGGGCCACGCTTTCACACGCAGCATAGTCCCGCGCTTCCATTGGGCGGATGATCATCTCGAATCGCCTCGCTTCGTACAGATTTCTCCCTCATATTCTAACAGAAAAGAGCCGCCCCGATGAACGGAAGCGGCTCTTATATTTTCAGCGTGAATTATTCGTAGATGGCCTTCATCAGGATCGGATACGCCTCGTCGCAGATGTCGACCATGCGCGACAGCCCCTCACGGGCCACTTCGCCAGCGCTCTCGGGACGCGTGATCAGCTCCATGTATACGTCGACAGTGCGCTCCGTCGGATCGTAAGTGAACTTGCAAAACTTGTAGTCCCGCCCCAGGCGGCTCAGCAGCTCATACACCTTGGGCAGCTTGTTTTCCGGCACCTTGACGAGATTCCAGGCCCGCAGCGCAGCCAGATTCGGCTCGTCTTTCACGAAGACGACCGTCACCGTGATCGTGCTGACGTTATCGCCGCGGAAATCGAACATGATATCGTTTCTTCCGGCCTCCGACTCGGCCACACGGTACTTGAGCCCGTCTTTCTCCAGGGCTGCCAAGAACGCCTTCGTATGGGCAAACAGCTTCTCCTCCGCAAAGCACCCCGTCGCCGCGCACAGAGCCAGCAGCGCAGATACAAACGCCATTTTCACGCACTTCATCGTACAAGCCTCCTTATTTGCACAGCCGACCTTGCGGGCCGGACAGAATTAAAGCACACGTTCATGATACATTGAAAATGCGTCGTCTGCAATGGCGCAATATCCCCTCCCCGAAGCAGATGCATAACAAATTCCTGCGCATCTTTTAGGAAAGGGCAGCGCCCCTTCAACAGTACATCATAAAAAATCCTCGCCTGAAGTTCGCTCCGCGTGGTAAACTTAGAAGCGGTTTCAAAAACTTCAAACGAGGTGAACATCATGAAAAAGTTTCTGCTCATCCTTCTGGTTCTGCTGCTCGTCGCCGCGGGCGCGGCGTGGTACAAGCGCGACGCTGTGATCGGCCTGCTCAAC
>JAGAYQ010000411.1 GCA_017940445.1 Pyramidobacter sp.
CGGTAACGCTCAGAACCGGCGACGATCAGCACGCCGCCTCGGCTGCCTTTATGATCGTCCTCACGCCGCACAGGGAGCATGGAAGCAATATCCGATGCCTCAGCCTCATAGGCCTCGGCAGGAGCAAGGAACGCCCCAGCGCGCTCATCAAGAGGCACAAGCATGATCCGTCCGCAGACAGCCGCACCGCGCCCCGTCGCGCAGGGCAGCTTTCGCGCCGCTGCTGTGCAGGTCCACTGTGCCTGGATGCAGGCGCCGTCGCCCTCAATGCCGCTTGGCATATCGACAGCGAGCACGCCCTTTCCGCAGCGGCGTGCGTTGATCATATCGATCAGCCGCGCCGTCTCGCCGCGCGGGCTTCCGGACGCGCCTGTTCCAAGCAGAGCGTCGACGATGATCTCATGCTCAGCGCACAGCCAGGCAAGTTTTTCATCGTCGATCTCGGCAGACACCAGAACAGTGACACCGGACGCAAGCAGTTTTTTCAGGCTGACGCCCGCATCGCCGCGGGAACGTTCGGCCCCGTGACTGAGAATCACCGTCACCCGCACGTTTCGCTCGTTCAGCAGACGAGCGATGACAAAACCGTCGCCGCCGTTGTTGCCTGCTCCGGCACAGACCAGGACGCTTTTTGGAGAAATCTCTCTGACGATAAAATCTGCGATACCGGTCCCAACGCGTTCCATCAGTTCCAGCCCGGAGATGCCGGAGCAGATCAGCTTCTCGTCCAGCGCGCGGACCTTTTCAGCAGCATACCACGGGATCATCGCTCTGCCTCTGATTCGTAGATGACGACCGCAGCAGCCACTCCGCCGTCATGCGAAAGCGAAAGATGAAAGCGCGCGTTCCGCAGCGAATCGTAAAACGCCGCATTGGGATTGAGCACAAGCGATGGGCGTCCTGATTCGTCGTGAATGACTTCGACGTTCTTCAGGCCCGTTCTGGAAAGCCCCAATCCCGTTGCCTTGGCAAACGCTTCCTTGGCAGCGAACATGCCTGCCAGGCTTTCGCTTCGCGAAGCCCGCGACGCTGCATATTCGCGTTCTCCGTCTGTAAAGACGCGGCTGCAGAACGCCTCAGAATCACAGACTTTTTGCATCCGCGCAATTTCACACAGATCAAGACCGACCCCGGCTATCATTCGCCATCGCCTCACAGTCACATGCTTTTTCTGATGAAACTCCCTTGCTTCGAGCGAAAAAGCATTATGCATTTATATTATTATCGTCAAAGATGAAAATCAATACATCCTTCAAACTAACAAAAAAAGAGCACCCACTCGGATGCTCTTCAAAAATCATGGTGGGTGATACAAGAATCGAACTTGTGACCTCTTCCGTGTCAGGGAAGCGCTCTTCCTCTGAGCTAATCACCCATCGCAATCATCGCAACGTATGAGATTCTACCGTTTTGCCCCTGTTCTGTCAAGTAGCAATTATCGTTTTGGAGCATCGAATAGAATTCGCGTGTTGACGCCAGTGCTGCAAAGGTTTATTTATTCGCGGCCTGAGCAAAAGCCTTCGTTCCTGCCTGAGATTTCTCCGCCGTCGCAACCAGCGCCTCGATAAAAGCGCTCTTGAAGCCGTTCTGCTGTAGCGAACGGCATCCCGCGATCGTCGTGCCGCCGGGAGTGCAGACAGCATCTTTCAGCGCGGCTGGGTGCAGGCCGCGGGCTGCTGCCAGTTCGGCTGCGCCTTTCAGCGTCGCGATGCCGGCCTTGAGCGAGACATCGGCCTTCATGCCGACAGCAAGCCCGCCCTGGATAAATCCCTCCAGCAGCTCAAAGACATAGGCGATGGCCGAGCCGGAGAGGCTGATCACGCCGTCAAGGTCTTTTTCGGCGATCAGTACGGCGTCGCCGAAACTGCGGCACAGAGCAAGGACGGTCTCAGTCTCATCATCGCTCCAGCTGCCGCAGACAACGCCGGTAAAGCCTGCGCCGACGGCCGAAGCGATGTTCGGCATCACACGTCCCCAATGGGACTTCGGCGCGCACGCTGTGAGCAGATCGAGGTTGACAAGCGCCGCGCACGACACGACAGTTTTGCCGGCAAGGGCATCAGCGTTTTCGCGGCAGTACGGCTGCATCAGCCACGGTTTGAGCGCGATGAAAACGGGGCCGCTTGCATAAGGCAGCGCTTCGGAGATCGTTGAGTATGTTTCGATGCCGTCGGCGACGAGTCCCTGAAAATTCGGACCTTCGTGCTGCACGACAACGGGACGGATACCGGCGCGGAAAAGGCCGCGCGCCACGGCGCCGCCGAGATTGCCGCCGCCGATGATGACGGGGCGGAGTTCTGCAATGTTCATGATAATAAAGTCCTCCTCTGCTTAGTGCTTGATGGTTCTGCCGCAGCCGTTGACGCGTGCCCACTCGAACATGCCCAGCGCAGCTGCGACGCTTGCGTTCAGATTGCCGGTCTGTCCGGCCATCGGGATCTTGACGAGTTTATCACAGTTTTTTGCCGTCAAAGCAGAGATCCCCTCCCCTTCCGAGCCGACGATGAGGACCAGCCGTTCGGGAAGCGGAGCGCTCCACATCGTTTCCGTGGTGTTGTGATCAAGCCCGACGACCCAGAAGCCTTTTTCTTTCAGCTGTTCAAGACAGCGGCTGACGTTGACGACCTGCGCAACCGGCAGACGAAAGGCTGCGCCTGCGCTGGTCTTGACGACGGTGCCGTTGACGGTAGCGGAGCGGTCGTTCTGCGTAACGACGCAGGTGGCGCCGGCGATCTCAGCCGTGCGGATGACCGCGCCGAGGTTATGCGGGTCCTTGCAGTGATCGAGCAGAACGATCAGCGCCGGTTCATCCGGGGAGATGCTGTCGGCAATGTCGTCGAGGTCAGCTGCGGGGATGGGCTTCATCCGCGCAGCCACGCCCTGATGGACGGCCCCGCCCGTGAGCCGATCGAGCTCGTCACGGGAGACAAAGCTGATCTGAATGCCGCCGTCGGCACAGGAGCGCACAATGCTGTCAAAAAACGTGCCTTCAGAACCTTCGGCAAGATACACGGTGCGGCAGAGCGACGGACAGTTTTGCAGAAGCGTCTGCACCGGGTTGCGTCCCCAGCAGAGATCGTCGGCGTCGCTTTGTGCGCTGCGGCGCGGCAGGGGGCGGCGATCGTACTTCGGCCCCTCGCTGTCAGGCTTCCGCTCAAAGCGGCGAGTCCCGCGGCTGTCCTGCCGTTTGTCCGCAAATGTCCTGCCTTCGGCGCGGGAAAACGAGCGCGTGTCTTTGCCGTTATTTGGTCTTTTTCTTTTTTCCATGAGCGGGCTCCTTTTTAAACTCCCTGAAATACTCGCGGATCGCCTGGGCGGTGTAGCCCTTGCCTTTCTGTGCCAGCTGCTGGGGTGTGCCGCAGTCAACGACGCGTCCGCCCCCCCTGCCGCCTTCGGGGCCAAGGTCGATGATATAGTCGCTGGAGCAAATGATGTCCATGTTGTGCTCGATCAGCAGCACCGAGTTGCCCTGGTCGACCAGCCCATGCAGGATATAGAGCAGGCGTTCGACATCGGGATAGAAAAGGCCCGTTGACGGTTCGTCGAGCATGTATAGCGTGTTGCCGCCAAAACGCTTGCTCAGCTCTTTGGCGAGCTTGACGCGCTGTGCCTCGCCGCCGCTGAGCGTGAGGGCCGACTGTCCCAGATGGATGTAGCCCAGTCCTGCACGCTGCAAAAACTCAAGTTTATGCGCGATCTTGGGAAGGTCCTTGAAAAGCTCCGACGCTTCGTCAACTGAAAGATTGAGGACGTCGGCAATGCTGTGCCCTTTAAATTTCACTTCCAGTGTTTCGCGGTTGTAGCGTGTACCGTGGCAGACATCGCATTCAACATAAACGTCCGGCATGAAAAGCATGGACACGCGCCGTTCGCCGGCACCGCCGCAGGCTTCGCAGCGTCCGCCCTTGACGTTGAAACTGAAACGTCC
>JAGAYQ010000412.1 GCA_017940445.1 Pyramidobacter sp.
GCGCTGCCCGTGTCGTTGCGGGCGGCGAAGTGGAGCGGCATGTCTCCGGCGCGGTAGGCGTCGATCGCTCTGCTGATATTGAACGTCCTCACGAGGTCGCTGACCGGCTGGGCGCTGCCTGGCACAGGACGACGCGCAACAGGACGCGGCGGAACGCGGCGGGGGCGCATGACCTCGGCTCCGGCCGCGTACAGCTCTTTCACCGTCTGGACGTCGGACGAATACTGGCAGGCGATCATCATCGGCGTCGTGCCGTCCTTTGCGTTTTTATGTCCTTCGGGATACGCTCCCCATTTCTTGAGCATGGTCCTGATGAACGGCGCGGGCTTGCCGGTGCGCAGGGCGAGCATGAGGGGCGTCCAGCCGCTTTTGCTGCGGGCGTTGACGTCGGCTCCCGCGGCCTGGAGCGCTTCGGCCGTGTCAGTCGATTCGCTGGCATAGAGCGCAAGCATGAGGGGCGTCCAGCCCTGCTTATCGGCGGCGTTGACGTTCGCTCCGGCGGCGATCAGCTTTTTGGCGACGTCGGCGTTTTCACAGAAGAAGGCCGCGTTCATCAGCGCCGTTGCGCCTTTTTTGCTGCGCGCGTCCACTTTGGCGCCGTCGTTCAGCAGACGCTCCACCAGCGCGGTATCGCCGGCGCGGGCTGCCAGCATCAATGGCGTGCTGCCGTCGCTGGCTCGGGAGTTGACGCCTTTGCTGCCGCGGAGCAGCTTTTCAATGCTGCCGGCGACGGCGGGGGAAGGCGCATAATCGGGGACGAGCTTTTCGGCTGTTTCTTCCTGCACGTCCTCGATCAGATCAGACTCTGCTGCGCCGGAGAGCGTGCAGAAGCTGCACAGCAGCGCGGCAGCGAGGAAAAATTTCAGTTTCATGGGATTGCCTCCGTTGCGTCGGTATCGTTGGGTCAGGGAGACACTGATTCAATGAGCGCGGCAGGGCGCGGGCAAATTGACCAGCGTCTCCTTCGCTTGATCAGAATATGACTGTTGCCTGCTTCCAGCTAATCATATCACAGTCGGCCGTTTTGCGGGGAGGAAATGTTGTCTCTCGCTTTTGTTTCGCCATGCGCTCGTGTCATACTCTTTCGCGATTAAAAAACAAATCGCGAGGCCGCCCGCCAAACAGGCGCGTAAGTCGGCGCCTGACCGGCGCCGCGCCGTCTCATGCAGTTTTCGACGCGCCTTACGGCGCTATAAAACGGCTAACATCTTTTTAGCCGTTTTGACGAAAACTAGTATAAAATAATCGCAGAAGAAGTATCGATATGATGAGGAGGCTCGTACCATGGATATGATGCAGGGACGTCCGTTCACCGGCCGCACGCTGGAGCGGCTGAAAAGATTTCTGGCTTCGCTCGGGCTGCTTTACGATGACGGCGTGGAGATGTCTGTCTGCGCCTGTGACGACGATGGCGAGATCATCGCGACGGCATCCCGTCAGGGGCCTGTGCTCAAATGCGTCGGCGTGTCGCCCGATCATCAGGGCGAAGGGCTGGCCGCGTCGGTCGTCAGCGAGACGGTGACGGACGCGATCAGCGCGGGACTGTCGCATCTTTTTGTCTTCACCAAGCCCTCCAACCGGCAGATCTTTGACGACCTGGGCTTTTTCCCGATCGTCGAGACGGCCGACGTGCTGTTCATGGAAAACCGCCGCGACGGCGTGAAGCGCTTTGTCGAGGCGATCGAACGCCCGAGTTCCGCCGGAACTGTCGGCGCGGTCGTCGCCAACTGCAACCCGTTTACAAAGGGACATCGCTATCTGATGGAGACGGCGGCTTCGCAGTGCGACTTTCTGCACGTTTTCGTGCTCTCGGCGGAAAAAAGCCTCTTTCCCGCCTCTCTGCGCTTTGAGATGGTCAAGCGCGGAACCAGCCATCTGAAAAACGTCGCCGTGCATCCGACGGGGGATTATCTGATCTCGGCGGCGACGTTCCCCGATTATTTCCTCAAAGACCGCGCCCGCGTCGATGACGTGAAGTGCGAACTGGATCTTGCCATTTTTGCGCGCTGCTTCGCGCGCCCGCTGGGCATCACGCGGCGCTTTGTCGGCACCGAACCGCTCAGTCCCGTGACGGCGCTGTACAACGAGACGATGAAAAAGCTTTTGCCTTCGCTGGGCGTCGAAGTCACCGAAGTCCCGCGCGTCGAAGCCGGCGGCGCTCCTGTCAGCGCTACGCGCGTGCGCGAGCTGCTGGCGAAGGAAGGACCTGACGCGATCGAGCTGGCCGATTTGCTGCCGGACACGACGATCGAAGCGATCCGTGAAAACTGGGCAGAGATCAGTGCCCGGCTGGAGGCGTCCCGTGCCGTTTGAGCTTTTCACCTACAGGCGCGTCGACGATCTGCGGCCCGCTCTGCGAGGGCTGCCGCCCGTGCGCGGGCGCGTCTTCCTCGTCGCCGCTTCGGGCGACCGCGAACTGCTGGAGCATCTGCTCGACGGCGGCGTGGGGCGGAATCCGGACTGCCAGGTGCGCCGCTGGGACGAGATCTACCGCTTTTTTACAGAAGAGCTGGATGTGAAGAATCCGCGTGTGCAGATCGATCCGCCCGATCACTGGCTGCTGCTGCACGCGATCATGGAGCGGTTTCGCGCTTCCGGCGGCGAGCTCCCGCTCGGAGCGCAGCGCCGCGGCTTTCTGTCGCTGCTGGGAACGCAGATCCGCGAGCTGATCCGAGAAGAGATCGCTCCCGAGGTTTTGGAACAGGTGTACGGCGATGACGACGTGCTCGGACATGCGTTTATCAGGCTCTATCGGGCCTATCTCGATGCGCTTGACAGCCGTGGACTGTCCGACAGCGCCGGCGTCACGACGGAAACGCGCCGGCTGCTCGATCTGCCCGGGGCTGCCGAGGTGTGCCGCAAGCTCGATCTGGCGCTTGTCGGCTTTTCCAGTTTTACCCATTCACAGCTGGCTCTGCTGCGCGCGCTGGTCGGCGCGGGGGCGTCGGTTCGCGTTTTTGCGCCCGTTGCCGGGAGCGCGGGAGCGTATGGAGCAGCGCAACAGTTTGGGGTCGACGGTGTATCCCTGTCGAGAGCGCAGCCGTTTGAAGCTGTCGTTATGGAAGGCGGCGATCCTCGGCAGGAGCTGGAGCACGCTGCGCGCAGCCTTGTGCTGTGGGAACAGGGCGCCGGACCTCTGACTGAACTCGGAACATGGCCCGGCTGGGACGGGATCGCCTTTTCCGTGCCAAGATCCCGCATGGCTGAAGCACGGGAAGTCCTTTCGCGCTATGGCGTCCCCTGTGCGTGGGATTTCAGGCTCAAGGTAACGGAGACGCCGCTCTGGGCTCTTGTCACTTCGTGCCTTGAGGCAGCTTCGGGCGGCTGGCAGACGGAGCCTGTCCTGCGTCTGCTGTCTGAACCCTGGCTGTGCGGCTACAGCCTTGACGTGTCGCAGCTGCGGAAGCGGCACCCTCGCGGCATCCGCGGCTGGCGAGCCGTTCTCGAAGGCGCGGCTGCGGATGCGTTCGAACGCTGCACAGCGTTTGCCGCTGCCGTTGCCGGGGGAGGACGGGCGATCGAGCTGCTCACGGCGCTGCGGACGTTCGCGGGACGGTCGGCTCTGAGCGTTTCGGCCCTGATCCGCGAAGCGCCGGAACTGGACGAGCGCGTCGGCCTGTTTGCCGAAGCGCTGCGCGAGCTTGACCGCAAGATCCTGTTCATCCGCGAGGTCGTCCGCGATCTGGGCGAGTTTGGTGAGCAGAAGCTGACGGGGGCAGACGCGCGCGCCTACCTTGCCGCCTGGGCCGAAGGCACGACTGTCGCTCAGCCGCAGCCGGAGTCGGGGTGCATGACGGTGTTTGCGGATTCCCCGCCGACGCTTTTTTCTTCCCCGTGCTTTTTCCTGTTTGGGGCGGAAAGCTTGCAGTGGCCGGGCAGCCTGAAGGAATCGCCAGTTCTCGACGAGGCTCGCAAGACGAAGCTGCACGAGGCGGGCGAGCTCGGTCTGGACCGCAGCCATCTGCCGCTGCTCTCGGAGCAGCGGGCGCAGCGGGAATTTCTGTTCCGGCGCCTGATCGCCTGCGGGAACCGCCTGACGTTTGTCTGCCACAGCGCGGCGGACGCTCAGGACCGTCCGCAGGAGATGACGCCGTTCTTTCAGTCAGCACAGCGCGGCGGATGGATCGGCAGCGAGCCGCGGCAGATCGTCCGGCGGCTGGACGGCATCCTCGACGCACCCGATGAAGAGGCCCTTGTGCCGGTGGAATCGAGGCGTCCCGATCTGCGGACCGAAAGCACGCTGCCGGCGGTCCGGACTCGTCCGGGACTGCTCAGCGTGAGGGGAACGCGGGCGAGTTTCAGCTCGATCGACGATTATGCCGGCTGTCCGTATTTCTTCGCGATGCGTCATCTTTTGCGGCTGCCTGAACCGCCGCGTGAGGGCGAGTAC
>JAGAYQ010000045.1 GCA_017940445.1 Pyramidobacter sp.
GCTGAACGCGCTGATCGCCCAGGGGCTTTCGGCAGCCGGGATCGACGTCCAGGGAAAGTTCGGCGCCAGCGTGAACTTTTTTCTTTACGATACGGTCAAGATCACAGTCCTGCTGTGCGCGCTGATCTTCAGCATCTCATTTGTACAGAGCTATTTCCCGCCCGAGCGGAGCCGCAGGATCATGGGCCGCTTCCGGGGGCTTGCCGCTAACGTCATCGCGGCGCTGCTCGGGACAGTCACGCCGTTCTGCTCGTGCTCTTCGATCCCTATCTTCATGGGCTTCACCAGCGCGGGCCTGCCGCTGGGCGTGACCTTCTCGTTCCTGATCTCGTCGCCGATGGTCGACCTCGGCAGTCTCGTCCTGCTGACGGGCGTCTTCGGCGCAAAAACGGCCCTGGCCTACGTCATCCTCGGACTGGCAGTCGCCATTGCGGGCGGATCGCTGATCGAACGGCTCGGCATGGAAGATCAGGTCGCTGATTTCATCACGAGGCAAAGCGCCTGCTGTGAAGCAACGGTGCCGACCGTGCGGGAGCGGCTTGCGTTCGCGAGGACCCAGACGGCGGAAACGTTCAGAAAGGTGTTTCCTTATATCCTTGCCGGTGTCGGCATCGGCGCGGCGATCCACAACTGGCTGCCGCAGGAGTGGATCGAACGAGCACTCGGCCGCGGGAATCCGCTTGGTGTCGTTATGGCGACGCTGGCGGGCGCTCCCATGTACGCAGATATTTTCGGCACGATCCCTGTCGCAGAAGCGCTGCTGGCTAAGGGCGCGCAGCTGGGAACGGTCCTCAGTTTCATGATGGCAGTCACAACGCTCAGTCTTCCGTCGCTGATCATGCTGAAAAACGCCGTCCGCCCCAAGCTGCTGGCAGTTTTCACGTCCATCTGCGTCGTCGGCATCATCGCTGTCGGTTACATCTTCAATGCGCTCCAGAGCGCCTTGCTGCACTAGTCGCGCATTGATAGAAGCGAATATTTAAGGAGACACTGATTTAATGAGCCTGATGCCCCGCCAGGGGATTTCGTCGTTTGGCAAGGAGAAGCGAAGAGGCATAGCGGTGCTATGTTGATGAGCTTCGACGCAGCCAAGCGGCGAAAGGCCCGGCGGGGCGCGGGCGAATTAATCAGCGTCTCCTCAACTCAGGGAGGAAAGAAAAAATGTCACTGTTTGAAAAACGTTCTGCAAAAACATCATCCTCGTGCAGCTGCGGGCGCTGTCCGGCTACGGCTGCTGAGACTGCCGCCGCTGGCAAAACGCCTCTGCTGGCGGTACTGGGAAGCGGGTGCAGCCGATGCAAAGAACTGCTCGCCAATACCCGTGAAGCGCTGTCTGCCGAAGGCATTGCTGTTGAACCGAAATACATCACCGACTTGAAGACGATCATGAGCTTCGGGGTGATGTCGCTGCCCGCGCTCGTCATACGCGGACGAACCGTCTCGGCCGGCAGAGTGCTCAAGCCTGCCGAGATCGGAAAACTGCTTCACGAAAACTTCGCCTGATACAAAAAACGAGTCGGAAGGATCGCTCCCTCCGACTCGTTTTTTGCAGAAAGATCTATTCGGCGACGTTGATCTTGGAACGGGCTTCGCGCTTGATGCTGCCGTCGGCCTGACGCCAGAAGATGCCGATGCCGAGGTAGGTGATGAGGATCGCCACGAACGGGCAGATCCAGTTGAAGATGGCATAGGGCACGTACTCCAGCGTCTTCACGCCGAGCACGCCGGCCGCGTAGCCAGCGCAGACGTTCCAGGGGATGAGCACCGAGGTGAGCGTGCCGCTGTCTTCCAGCGAGCGCGACAGCATTCTCGGGGCAAGGCCGCTCTCCTCAAACTTCTGCTTGAACATGCGGCCCGGGATGATGATCGACAGGTACTGGCTGCCGGTGAGAAGGTTGCCGATGAAGCACGAGGCGATCGTCGTCGCGATCAGGCCGCCGGCACGGCGGACGCCCTTGGTGATGGCGGCCAGGAGCACGCGCAGGAAGCCGCCGGCCTCAAGGAAGCCGCCCATCGCCATGGCCGCGATAGCCAGCTCGACGGACC
>JAGAYQ010000413.1 GCA_017940445.1 Pyramidobacter sp.
CTGGAAGCGTGGGTGGGCGCGGTCATCTCGGTCATGATCATCAGATCCGGCATCGAGATGATCAGCGAGACGCTGGACAAGGTCCTCGGAACGCGCGCCGACCGTGAGACGACCAGCCGGATCAAGCAGCTCCTGACGGAACAGCCGGAAGTCCGCGGCGCGTACGACCTGATCATCAACAACTACGGTCCGGACAAAAACTATGCCTCGGTGCATCTCGAACTGCCCGACACGATGACCGTTGCTCAGCTCGACGATCTGACTCGGCGCGTGGAGACGAAAGTGTACCGGGAAACCGGCGTTATCCTGGCCGGCGTTGGCGCCTACTCCTATAACACCGGCGACAACGAAGCGTCCCGGATCCAGAACGACGTGCGCAAACGTGTGTTGTCGCACGACTGGGCTGTGCAGATGCATGGATTCTACCTCGAAGAGGAAAAGAAACACATGCGGTTCGACGTGGTCTTCAGTTTCGACATCGACCCGAAAGACGGGCTTGCCTCCCTGTATGACGAGATCCGTCAGGCGTATCCCGATTACGCGGTCGTGATCGTGCCGGACGTCGATGTCTCCGATTAGGAACTTGCGACTGATTTGTACAAAAATCCGGGCTGTGCGGAATATTTTTCGCACAGCCCGGATTTTTGTTTTTTCCCCTGTGGAATCATTACGAGCGGTCAGCGAACAGCAGTTCGGCCAGGTGATGCGCGTTTACACCGCCCAGCAGCAGCCCTTCGTGGCAGTAATGACAGTAGTCGACGACTTCGCATCCGTCAAAACGCGCGGCGTATTCCGTCATCAGACGCTTCTGCACCTCGGGCGTGTGCGGCACGAACTTGCCGGCGGCATTTTCGACGAAGCGCTTCGGGGCCATTTTCAGATTGCGCGGCGGCGCCGGACGCAGCAGCGAAATGCCGCAGAAGTCGGTCTTTTCACGACTGTCCGGCAGTTCATGCAGGCGCGCGCCAGCCCTGCGGAGCAGCTCGCGCACGGCGTCCTGCTCCCCGGCGCGGTCGTGGGCACGCCAGCAGTCCTGAACGAAGAACTCGCGCCCGCTCAGATCAGGATATTCAAAGTGATTATCACTCAGGACCAGCTCCCACAGCGAGCGAACGGCCACGCCCGGCTTCTGTTCTTCGATAATAGCCGAGCAGTTGTGGCACAGCGACCACACCGTGTCTCCCGGCTGAAAATCGGCGCAGTCGGGCAGCTCCGTCCAGCCGTCACGCCGTGAAGGCGGCAGCTGTTCGGTGAATTCCCGCAGCTTGTACTTCGGCACGCAGCAGCGGACGATCTCGAGGTCGCCGAGGCCGCGCACCCAGTTCTGGATCTTGAAGCTGAGCTCCGGAAAGCTGCGCGTGAACACACAGCTGGCGATGTAGCAGTTCATGCAGATCCCCCCTGCGCTATTGTATCATACTAGTTTTCGTTAAAACGGCTAACGCACTTTTAGCCGTTTTATAGCGCCGTCAGACGCGTCGAAAAGTGCATGAGACGGCTTGGCGCCGTAAGGTGCCGACTGCCGTGCCTGTTTTTGCGACGCGAAGCTCGTCTTTTAGGGGCGCGGCGACGTGATTAGCTTGTTAATCGCGAAACAGTATCACAGTACGGCGCGGCGATTATTGTCTGTCTGCCTGCCGGCGGGCAAAGCGCCGCTGCACGAAAAAGCCCAGAAGGATCAGTCCCAGTCCGGCGAATGATGAAAAATGGAGCCCTTCGCCGAGGACCGTTCCGCAGATCAGCACCGACAGCGCCGGCGTGGCGTAGGCAAGGTTGGCGATCTTTGCCGCGTCGCCGCAGTTCAGCGCCATCGCCCAGAACAGGCTGCCGAGCGCGCCGCCGCTGATGCCCAGCCAGGTCAGCCCGCCGACGAGAGCGGGCGAGTACGCCGAAAACCCTGCGTGTGCCGCAAGCGGCAGCACGAGCACTGGGCTGGTGAGGTTGTAGACGAACATGCACAGCGTCTGATCCTCGCCGAGCTTTTTATTCATCACCGAGAACCAGGCGTAGCCCAGGGCCGCGACGATCGTTGCGATCAGGCCGAGCACGGCCCCCTGAGTGAGCGAGCCTCCCGCGCCGCCGCCGAGCGTCGTCACGGCCACGCCTGCGAATGACAGCGTCAGCGCGCCCGCATCGGCGGGCGAAAACGGCTCGCGCAGGATCAGGCACGACAGGCAGACAGTGAAGATCGGCCACAGGTAGTTGACGACGCTTGTCACCTGTCCCGACAGCACGTTGAGGCTGTACAGGTGCAGTGTCGTGTAGCCGAAAAAACCCACAAAGCCGTAGCCGATCAGCCGCAGCCCCTCGCGATGCAGCAGATCGAGCAGCCCGCTCAGCCGTCCGCGCGCGATGATGATGCACAGCAGCGACAGCGCGGCCGTGCCGGCGCGCCACAGCTGCACCTCAAAGCCGCTGACGCTCTTCAGCAGCGTTTTGCTCACGGGCGTCATCGTGCTCCAGAACAGCACGCTCAGCAGTGCGTACAGATATTGTTTTTTCATGCCGAACCCTCTTTGCCGAAAAAGGAATAGTTTTATTGCCGAAGGTATTATAACGCGCTTTTGAAAAGACGGAAGCGCATTATTGCGCTGAAAATTAAATAATGTTTTTAGTGATATTGCAATTTTCCCTCACCGGTATTAGAATAATTTTGTTCGGAGTGATTAACTGCGCCGAACGTAATCGAACGGAAAGATGCCGCTTTCGGCCGTACCGTCCTTGCAGGACCAGGCGGAAGCGTCAGATGGAATGGGGTTGAAAGCCCCGCGTTGCCGGCACTGTAAGCGCGAGAGCCCGCCGAAGGCGCATGAGCGTCTGGACGAAAGTCCGCCACTGTGGAACGATTTGCGATCCATGGGAAGGTA
>JAGAYQ010000414.1 GCA_017940445.1 Pyramidobacter sp.
ATGTCGACGCCGCCGATATTGCAGATGAAGTTGAGCGGATCGTAATCCACCGTCGGCGTGCCGTCCACGGAGATCAGCAGACGGTCGACGGAGAACTCGACCTGCGAATCCATCGCAGCCGACACGTCGGCGTTGCCGATCTGGCTGTTGGTGGGCTTGCAGCGCATGAGCACGCGCAGCGCTTTTGTGACGTGTTCGCCAGTGCCCTGGTCGACGTACTGCATCGCGCCCATGAACACAAGGATGTGCGGCATGGGGCTGATCAGGTAGTTCATGTCGACGTTGGCCGTGTTGAAATGCACCGTGGCGCTGAGGGCCTGATAGTGGCCGAGCGTCGGCTCGTTCAGCTCTCCGGCGATGCCGGCGCCCTTCACGGTGTCGGTCATGGCCTGAAGCTGCGGCATATCGACGGTGGTCACGCCGACGAGGCGGCCGGCCTCGGTGTAGCAGTTGAAGTTGATCAATCTTTCGGGGATCGCGGGCATGGGTTATCGCCTCCTATTCAAAGAGCGTGTCCATCTGGTTCACGTCGTATTCGAGGATGAAGTCGATCTCACGCGCCGGCACGGGCGGCGTGATATAGACGTGAAGGCGGATGATGCCGTCGATCAGGTCAGTCGTCGGGTTCTCCGATTCCAGGAACTCGATCTTCGGCTTGCCGACCAGCCACTCGCGCGCGGCCAGTCCGTTCAGCCACATCTGCACGCTGTCGCAGATCGTCTGGATCAGGCGCTTGGTGATGGGCGCATCGACCTTCTGCCAGTAGGACAAAATCAGCGTGTTGCCGATGTACTGGAACATGCGCCGATCCGGGATGAACGCGTCCTTCGTGTCGGTGATGCCGGGATAGCAGCCGGTGCGATTGCCCCACGCTACCCAGCCGAGCGACCAGTTGAGCGCCGTGACGATGCCGTTGCCGTTGAGGAACGTGGCCTGCTCCTTCGTCATCGTCACCTCGGTCATGGCCGCGTCGTCAAGGACGGCGCTGTCCATCTGAAGGTTGTGATTGGACGGCGACGCGTAGGGCACGCCCTCGCTCTCGGCGTCGATCTTGCCCATCAGGCCGGCCAGCTGCACCGACAGATGGAACTTGATGCCGCCCAGGGCGACCATCGGCCAGCAGACCACCTGCTCCGCGGCGGTGTAGTTGTTGGTGTTCTTCCACTCCGTCACGTCGCTGTAGGTGAGCACGCCGCCGGTGCCGCAGGGCACGTCGCACAGCGCCATGCAGCGGAACGAGCCGTTGATGCTGCTTGCCTTGGCAGCCATCACCGCGGCAACGCCCGAGTTGGACGAAAAACCGGGGCAGACGATGAAGCCGGGGATCAGCTTCCACTTGGGATAGCACGCTTCGATCAGCTCAAGGCCGGTGTACTTGCCCGTGGTCGTGTTGTAGCCGCCGATCACCTGCGCGGCCGTGACCGTGGACGGATCGCAGCGGCTGAACTCGGCATACAGTTCAGTTGCCGAAGCGAGAGCGCCGCCGGGGAGGGCGTTGATGATCAGGTTGCCGTCGCTGTCATAGGCCAGCGAGTAATCGGTGCCTTCGGTGTACTGAGTAGCCTCTTCAGCGTCCTCACCGGAATACACGCCGACGGTCCAGCGCAGGGCGTTTTTGCCCAGGCTGGCCTGCTTGTTGGCGATGGCGTACTGAGCGCGCTCCACCGGCACGGGGCTGGCCGTGGGGTCGAAGACGTTGACGAAGATAGCGGGGGCCACGCCGAACAGCACGAACTGCGAATAGGCGCACTCGCACAGCGTGTAATTCCCCCAGTCGGACGAAGCGGCCATGCCGAGGGCCTCGACGGCTTCGGCGTAGGTGTACGCCAGCACGGGCTTGTTGACGAGGGCCTGAGCTTCCGCCGCCGTCTTGGCGACCAGGTGCACGGGCGCGGCGCCGACGAAGAACGGCGTGGCCGCGTCGACACGCACGGGCGGGACGACCGACGTGGGGACTTCTGAGACATAAACTCCGTGACGGTAGGCCATTATTCAGCCACCTCCCATTTGTGCTTCTTCACCGCTTCATACAGGCGGTGTTCCTCAGTGCCCTTTTTGCCGAGCGCCGCGCGCGTGACAGCCAGCCGGTCGATGGGCACGATCAGACGGCCGATCTCAGGGCACTGGGCGATCAGCTTCTTCACGTTTTCGGGCAGCGGGCCGATGAACACGGCAAACGCGCCCAGGCCGCCGCGGGGGATCGCGGGGCCGCAATAGATCACTTGTTCGTTCATGAGCTAATTCCTTTCTGTCGGATAGAATCCGACGCGAAAATCCTCTTCAAGCGCAGGCAGCCGTTTTGCCTTGCGGATGGTCCAGCTTGTGGTCATCTCGCCGAACCAGAACGGCCGCGTGTCGAGGTCCATCAGCTCCCAGCCGGAAGGCGCGCCGCACTCGTATTTTTTGTCGAGCAGCGGCGACGTTTCCAGATCGTAGCGGATCTTTTCCAGGAGCGTGACGACGATGCGTCCGCCCTCGGCGTTGTCGTCGCTGTCTTCAAACGCGCCCACCGTCAGCGCGACGGTGAGCAGGTCTTCCTCGTCCTTGGCGACTTCGCCCACTGAGTAGGCCAGCGGCTTGAGCACCACGCAGGGAAAGATGCGCCTGGCGTCGGTTCTCGTGTAGCCGCCGTCGTTCAGCGGGATGTAATCGTCAAGAGCGGGCGCGTCGGCTTCTTCGTCTTCGCGCGGCACGATCTGCGCCTGCGCGGGGCTGGGCAGCGCCATTTGATATACGTGGATGCCGCGTTCAGCTCCGTCTGCATCGGGAAACGAGATGCCGGAAAACAGCGTTTCGAGCCGGTGCTGGAGCGCGTCGAGTAAAAACAGCGGGGTCATGCGCTCATCTCCTTTGCGACAGAAGCAGCTCGATCTGGCGGTCAAATTCGGCAGCCATGACTCGCTGAGCTTCCTCCATGATCTCCGGCATGACGGTGATGCTGGCCATCATCTGCGGTACGCTCGTGGTGTAACGCTGCCGTATGGCGCGGCGTTCCTGCCGGCGTGAATAGATGCCGACGTGTCCGTTTTTCATGCGGGCGACGAAGGCGTGCGGCAGCACGTGGCGCGTGCCGAACTTGACGCCAGCCACCGTCTGCGTCCTGGCTTCGGGACGCTTGCCCTTCTGGCTGGGCGGCTTTTTAGGCGTGACGGCGAACTTCATCAGCTCAAGCGGCGAACCGCGCTGCAAGATCAGCGCCGTCAGCGACTTTTTCGATGCGTGGACGACCGACAGCGTGCGGCGCACATCGGACGGGCGGATGTTGTACTGCGTGCAGATAGCGCGCACCGTCTGCGTCCGCGCTTTGGCGACGGCCTTGTTGAGCGCGCGCCTCAGCGCGGTCTCCGCCCCGCCGGGGATGCCGGCCAGCGCTGTGAGCGCCTTGTCGATCTGCGACTGGTCAAAACCTACGCCGACGGATAGCATCGCGCCCTCACCTCGCTCACGTTCAGCTCCAGCATCCCTTCATCGTCGCCGTATGAGTCGATGCGGTACTTACGGCCGTCAAGCGTCAGCGGCTGTCCGACGTAGGGCACGCCCTTGTACTCGTCGCGGCGCATGTAGAGCGTGAGGGCGCCGGTCATGACGCCCTCTGTACTGCGCTTTTTCGCGGAGTCGTTCAGAGAATAGCTCTCGCCAGCCTCTGCCGCGTCGACGACGCACAGAACTTTAACGCCGTTGACGGTGTGCGTGCCGGCCATTTCGCCCTCGTTGAACCACACGCGTCCGGCCCGCAGGTCGTCGCGCATGACTTCCCGCAGGCTCATGGCTTACGCGCTGGGAATGACGACAGGAAAGCCGATGCGCACGCGCGCCGTCGTTCCGGCAGCCGTCTTGGGCTCGGTGACGACGCCGAGGGCGGTGTTGCCCGTCGCCGCGTTGGTGGCCTTTTTGTTCGTCGCGTCCCAGTAGACGAGCTGGCCGACGGTGAACGCAGCCGTGCCGATGGCGGGCACTTCGTGCACGCCGCTGAGGATCAGCACGCCGGTCTCGCCGGGCTCGATGTCGGCCTGGGCGATGCCGCAAAGGTTGGTCAGCGCCACGATGTCGCGGCCGCTGATCTTCGTCTCGCCGGCATTGGTGTAATTGATCTGGCTCCCGATCTGAATAGGCTTAGTCATTGCGGACATGGTTCATTCCTCCTTATTCGCTGGCGCCGGGGTTCTTGTAGAGCCCGCGGTAGTCCCAGCACTTGACGCCGAAGTCGAGACGGACTTTGTACTCGATGCCGTCAGTGTCCCAGCTCTCGCGCTGCTCGATGAACGGCGACTGCACGCCGTCGAGGAACGCCACCTCGAACGTGTCAACAGCGGCCGGTGCGGCGGCCAGATACCACGCGGCGGTGTCGGTCAGCTCGGCTTCAACGATGATCGAGAGCGAGTTCTTGAACACGTTGACGACACCGGCAGCCTGCGCGTCGAGCGCGGTGTCGCTGAACATCAGCTTGCGCGCAGTCGTCTCGATCTCAGGCGGCACGATGACGAACGAGGGCGTGATGTTGAGCGCGTCTTCGCCCTTCAGGCCGGTCTGGCGGCGCATCGCCGTGCGCGCAGCGCTGAGCGTGTCGGTCGCAAAGGCGCCGCCCGTGGCGGCAAGGTTGCCGTGCGCGGCGTGGAACAGCACTTTGCCGTCGTACAGCTTGGGGTTGGCGACGAGCAGCTTATAGACAGCACGGTTGATCGTGCGGGCGGCCGCCGATCCGAAGCGCTGCGGCAGCCGCGTGAAGGCGCGCAGGTCGTCGTTGACGATGGCCTGACGCGTCAGAGCGAACTTCTTGCCGAAGGTGAACAGCTGGATGCCGTCTTCCGCCTCGGTGAACTCGGCCATCTTGTATTCGCCGCCCTCGGGGATCAGCTCAAGGTCGCCGGTCTCGGAAAGGCGAACGGTCTTCTGCACCTTGAAATCCGACAGCGAGCCGGCAGCGCACCAGCCGCGCCACGTGGACGGAGCTGCCTGATACGCCTCTTTGAGGATGGCGTTGGCGACGTTGCCGAGGATCAGCGGAAAGTCGCTGGTCGCCATAGCGCGCTTGGCCAGTTCGTCGTAAGCGATGCCGCGGGAAACGCGCTCGCCGCTGCGCTCGACCACTTCGCGGGCCAGGTCGATCAGGTGAGCGCCGCGGAACTCCTCTGCTCCGGCAGCGGGATGATCGATCGCCGCGCCCAGCCTCAGGCGGATGCCGTCAGCCGCAGCGGCGCGGAACTTGTCGGCAGCGTCGATATCGACGTTGACGCGGGCCGCCTGAACGCTGCCGGCCACAGGCAGGGGCGCGTTTGCGCGGCGCATGTGCGACACGATAGCGGCGTTGACATCGGCGACGGTGGCTCCGGAGCGGATGTACTCGTCAGCGTTCATGTCAAAGGCGCGGCACAGCTCGGTGACGGCAGCGCAGCGGGCGCGCTCCGCCTCAATGGCGGTCGTGTCGGGGGCGGACGCAGGGTCGGCCGCGGGAGCCGGTGCG
>JAGAYQ010000415.1 GCA_017940445.1 Pyramidobacter sp.
ACGATGCGCGATCTGCTTGCGCCTTTTGGCCTCTGGCTGCCGCGCAACTCCTCTCCGCAGGCTCGCAAAAGCGGCAATTTCGTCGAGCTGTCCGGGCTGAGCGACGAGGAAAAGCTCAACGCTATCCGCACCTACGGCGTGCCGTTCGCCTCGATGATCGGCATGAAGGGACACATCGGCCTCTATCTGGGCTATGACGAAAGCGGCGAGCCGCTGATCCTGCACAACTCGTGGGGCATCGGCATGAAGCGCGATGACGATCCCGACCTGTCCGGCCGCGTGCTGATCTGCAAGACGGCAGTGACGACGCTCCACCCCGGATGCGAGCGCGACGACGTGCCGCAGATCGGGCGCGTTCCCGGCATCATCACGCTGACGATGTTCCCGGGGCTGGCCGTGCCCGCCAAGGAGCAGAACCCGCAAAAGCCGCTTGCACTTTCCCCCGCATCCGCTAAAATAGAGGCGAACGCCGGCGCGCCCGCCGGCAAACCTGACTCAAGGAGGACGAATCCCATGGAAGAAAGAAAGAACGCTATTACGATGAAGGGCAATCCCCTCACGCTCGTGGGGCCGCAGCTGAAAGTCGGCGACAAGGCGCCCGATTTCTGTGTCATCGACAAGACGATGGCTCCCAAGTCGCTGAAGGATTATGAGGGCAAGATCAAGGTCTTCTCCGTCGCGCCGTCGCTCGACACCCCCGTCTGCGACCTGCAGGCCACCTGGTTCAACGAAGATGCCGCCGAGCTGGGCGACGTGTACGTGCTCAACTTCAGCATGGATCTGCCGTTTGCCCTCAGCCGCTACTGCGCCGCGAAGGGCTTCGACAAAGTCGACACCCTCTCCGATCACCGCGACGCCTCTTTCGGCACAGCCTACGGCGTGCTCATCAAGGAACTGCGCCTGCTCGCCCGCGCCGTGTTCGTCGTCGACCGCGATGACGTGATCCGCTATATCGAGATCGTGCCCGAGGCCACCAACTCCGTCAACTTCGACAAGCTGCTCGAAGTGGTCAAAGACCTCGCCAAGTAACCGCCGCATAAGCAAACCGCCCGTTTCGGACTCAAGCCGAAACGGGCGGTTTGCTATGCGCCAAAGACTGCGGTAATTTTTCTGTTCCCCAAATCGTTCGCGCCGTCAATCTTGTGCCTTGGAAGCGCTGCCCTTTTTGCTGATTCAGCCGGGGGCATTTCCGCCGCTTGCGCGCGGGCCGTTTTAAAGTTAGAATAGATTCAATCACAATCATCGGAGGTCGGGATCATGTTTCTGCTCAGCGGTAAAAGCTATCTGCCCCTCAAGCGGGCGATCGACATCGCCGGTTCGGCCTGCGCGCTGGCATTGTTTTCGCCGCTGCTGCTGCTTGTCGCATGGAAGGTGAAAAAAAATCTCGGCTCGCCCGTGATCTTCGCTCAGATGCGGCCTGGCTTGAACGAAAAGCCGTTCCGCAATTACAAATTCCGCTCGATGAAGGACGCCACAGGCACAGACGGACGCCCGCTGCCCGACGAGGAACGGCTCACACCCTTCGGCAAAAAACTGCGCAGCACCAGCCTCGACGAGCTGCCCGAGCTGTGGAACGTACTCAAAGGCGACATGAGCCTGGTCGGACCGCGGCCGCTGCTGATCGATTTTCTCCCCCTGTTCGACGAGGACGAAGCGCGCCGCCATTCCGTGCGTCCCGGCATCACCGGCCTGGCGCAGGTGAACGGGCGCAACGCAATGAGCTGGGATGAGCGCACAGCCTACGATCTCGAATACGTCAAAAACATCAGCCTCTGGCTGGACTTAAAGATCATCTGGCGCACCGTCGCTGCCGTCTTCTCCCGATCGGGCATCAACGCCGGCGCACACGAGACGATCATCACGCCTCCGACGACCGTAAAGAGGCCGCACATCCTTCGGCAGCTCGGACTGACTCAGGAGGAAGCTCCTGAACACGCAGCTCCTCATCACCGGACACGGCTTCGTCGCCCGCAGCCTGGCTGCCTGGCTCAGCCGCTTTGACGGGCGCTATGACTGCCGCCTCGTCAGCCTGCGCGATACAGGATGGAGATCGGCGCCGTGGCAGGAATACGATACGGTCGTCCACACCGCGGGGATCGCCCACGTTTCGCTCGATCCGGCGATGGAAGGCGAATACATGCGCGTCAACCGCGATCTTGCCGTCGAAGCAGCGCGCAAGGCCCGCGACGAGGGCGTGAAGCAGTTCATATTTA
>JAGAYQ010000416.1 GCA_017940445.1 Pyramidobacter sp.
CATCGCCGCGGAGCTGGGCATCACCGATTCTCGCGCCGAGCTGCTGCCCGACGGCAAAGTGGCCGCCGTCGAAGAACTGCTTGCCAGACAGCCCCGCGGCGAAAAGCTGGCCTTCGTCGGCGACGGCATCAACGACGCGCCCGTACTCTCGCGCGCCGACATCGGCATCGCCATGGGCGCGATGGGCTCTGACGCCGCCATCGAAGCCGCCGACGTCGTGCTGATGGACGACGATCCCCTGCGCATCGCCACCGCCATCCGCATCTCGCGCAAGTGCCTGCGCATCGTCAAGCAGAACACGTATTTCGCCATCGGCATCAAGCTCCTCTGCCTCGCCGCCGGAGCCCTCGGCCTCGCCGGCCTGTGGCTGGCCGTCTTCGCCGACGTGGGCGTGATGGTCCTGGCCGTGCTCAACGCCATCAGGGCCCTGTTCGTCAAGGGACTGTAATTTCAAAAACAATGCAAAAACCCCCGCGCCGGGGAGAACGTTTCGTGCGGAAAATTCTCCCCGGCGCGGGGGTTAATTATTTGCCTCTGTTTTGCGATCCCGATTTACCCTTTCGCCAGCACGCAGTGGCCGTTGCGGTCGAGGGTGACGTCGCCGCGCTGCGTTGCCATGGCCAGGCCGGCGGTAGCGGCGGCGGTGACGTTGCTGCCCATTCTGGTGTAGCCGAGCAGCTTGGCCGTCTCGCGCACAAGGTCGCTTCCCGGCAGGGCGATCTGGTTCCGCAGCACGTCGCGCACGGCGGCCGCAGCCTCCCACGGGGGAACGTCGGACGCGTCGCGCTTGTTCACGCCGATGCCGCTGACGCGGTAGGCGTCGTAGGTCTCCGGCTCCTGATCGGCCGTCCAGTAATACACGGTGCCCTCCCACTCGGCCGTTTTCAGGCCGAGCGAAGCGATCAGCGTGTCGAGATGCTCCTGCGCGCGGGGGCTGAGGCGGCTCATGCCGAGGCTCTGAAGCAGGCGGCGGGTGAGCAGCCGCGAGGACAGCGGCGCTTCGGCAGCGATGATCTGGCCGAGGCGGTCGAGGATCATCTTCTCGTGACGCTTCTCCAGGAACTCGGCGGTGGAGAGCTTGCGCTCGTTCAATCGCGCGGCGAGGTAAGGGGCGGCGTTCGATTCAGGTTCTGCCGGCGGCTGTTCGTTCTCGACAGGCTGCTGCGGAGCCGTCACGGCCGCTTCGTCAGGCTCGTCCGGCTCGGCTTCGAGCATGGCCGTTTCGGCTCTTGCAGGAAGAGACGCGGCCAGCTCGCGGCTGTCGGTCATCGTTTCGGCATCGGGCTGCGGCAGCTCGGCAACAGGGACGTGAGCGTCTTCCGCCGGGGCTGCAGGGGCTTCGCTTTCAGCCGGCGCGGCGGGAACGCGCTCGCTCTCCGCGGCCGCTTCGCCGTTCAGCGCGGCAGCTTCTTCGGCCTCGGCGGCAGCTCGGGCAGATTCTTCGGCGGCCAGACGTGCGGCCTCGCGGGCTTCCTGACGCTCGCGGCGCAAAGTCTGCGCGCGCTCGGCCAGGCGTGTCAGCTCGCGCTTTTTGTTGTCCCACCAGTCCATCGTCCAGACGCGCTCGATGTTCCAGCCCAGTCCCCTGAGCACGCCGATCTGGGCGAACTCGCGGTCGCGCACGGTCTTCGCGTCGCGGTAGGTCTCGCCGTCGAGCAGGATGCCGAGCAGGTACTCCTCCGGCATGTCGGGCTCGATGACGCCGATGTCGATGTGGAACTTGGAGTGTCCCACCTGCTGCTGCGTCTCGAATCCCTGAGCCTTCATAAAGGCGCAGATCTCGTCGCTCACGCCGTGAGCAGGATGCGTCTGTGCCGCGCCGGGAGCGGAAGCCGCGCGCACGGGCAGATAGCCGGTGCGTGCGTACTGCAGGAACGCTTTCAGCGCAGCGACGCCCTCGGAAGCGGTGCGCCCCAGGTCGATCTGTTCAGGCAGCAGCGACGAGAAGACCATCATCTCGGTCCTGGAGCGCGACACGGCGACGTTGAGGCGCCGCCAGCCGCCGACCTGGTTGATGGGGCCGAAGTTCATGCTGACGCGGCCTTCCCTGTCGGCGCCGAAGCCGACGGAGAAGAGGATCACGTCACGCTCGTCGCCCTGCACGTTCTCAAGGTTCTTGATGAACAGCGGCTCGGCCGACTGCTGATACCACTTTTCCAGCTCCAGATCGCGGCCGCGCGCCTCTTCAAAGAGGTCGTCGATCAGGTTCTGCTGGCCGATGTTGAACGTGACGATGCCGATGCTTTCTTTGCGAAGCTCGGGATCTTTGGCGCGGCGGATCACCTCGGCGACGACGGCCTCGGCCTCGGCGCGGTTGGAGCGGGTGCGTCCGCGGTCGAACTGGCCGTCGACGTGGACGAAGCTGACTTTGGAGATGCGGTCGTTCACCGACGGGAAGGTGTACAGTTTGTTTTCATAGAACTGATTGTTGCTGAACGCGATCAGGCTCTCGTGGCGGCTGCGGTAGTGCCAGAGCAGGTGCGTCTCGGGCAGGCCGAGGGCCAGGCAGTCGTCGAGGATGCTTGTGAGGTCGGCCACTTCGGGGTCTTCCTCGCTCTCGTCGGTGCTGGTCATGAAGAAGCTCGTCGGAGGCATCTGCCGGGGATCGCCGACGATCACGGCGTCGCGGCCGCGGGCCAGCGCGCCGACGGCTTTACTGGTGGTGAGCTGCGAGGCTTCGTCGAAGATGACGCAGTCGAACATCTCGCGCCGCGGATCAAGATACTGCGCGGCCGAGATAGGGCTCATCAGCATGCACGGACACAGCCGCGGCAGCAGGTTGGGCAGCTGCTCGAAAAGGCGGCGGATGCTCAGGTTGCGCCCGCCGGAGCGGATGGCGCGCTGCAGAATGCCCAGCTCCGAGTTCTGCGACGCTTCGCGGGCGAAGTTGGGCACTTTCGCAGCAAGCGTGTTGTAGGCTTCCTGTTTGCACAGTTCTGACAGCTCGTCGATGAGCGCTTTGAGCTGCCTGATCTTCTCGTCGAAGACCGCGCCCGAGAAGCGGTTCAGCACGGGATCGCCGTCGATCGCGTCCTCGATGAGCGTGCGCAGCAGCACCTTGCGGTAGGCCGGAAGCACCGCATCGTGCGCAAGGCCGGCGCGATAGGCCGCGACAACCGGCTCAAGGCCGCGCGAGACGGCCTGCGCGCACAGGCTGTTCCACTGGATCCAGTCGCGGAGGATGTCGCTGCGTTCTTCGAGCGCGTCGCACATCTCGCGCTGCGAAGCGATCCACGGCTCGGCCGCGGGCGCTTCGCTGGTCTTCAGCACGGCATTCAGGGCGCGGCGCGAAGCGGCATGATCGTTCCAGGCTGAAAGAAGCGCTTCGGCAGCCTTGGCCGGCGCTTCCGCACCGGCGCACTCGCAGCGCAGCCGCGCGCTGCCGCTCAGTTCGTCAAGCCGGGCGGCGCTTTGAGCGGCCTCCCCGGCAAGACGGCCGACGAGCGCCCAGTCAGTGGCATTGCCGCGGTTCAGG
>JAGAYQ010000417.1 GCA_017940445.1 Pyramidobacter sp.
CGCAGATGTGCCGTTATATCATCCATGCGGGCGATTTTGATGACGACAGCACCTATGACACGCTCGACGCACTGGCGCCGCTGTGCGCCGTGCGCGGCAACAACGACTGGTATCTGAGACAAAAGCTGCCTGTGTCCACGTCGTTCAAGATCGAAGACGTCCGCTTCTTCGTGGTCCACGACAGGACCGATGCGCTGCGCGAAATGCAGCCGCGGTCCGCGCGGGATTTTGATGTCGTTGTCTTCGGCCATTCGCACCGCTATTACGAAAAGCGCGAGGACGGCGTGCTCTGGCTCAACCCCGGCAGCTGCGGGCGACGGCGCTTCGGCGGCTCGCTCTCGTTTGCCTGGCTGACGGTGGACGGGCGCAGCGTGACGGTGGAACGCGTCGATCTGCTGGAGGCGGAGCGGTAAAAGTGCCCGACGATGACCGGTGAGCGAAACGAGATTTTATCCTTGAAGCTTTCGAAAAGAACTGTTTTTTTGCGCGCTTTTGGCGTACAATGACGAAAGTTTATCATTCTAACTGGGAGGGGTCATTCATGAAAAAGAGTTTTCTGTTCGGCGTGCTGGCGGCGCTGTTCGCCGTAAATGCAGCATGCGCGGCGACGGCGGTGAAGATGTCGCACGTCGGACCGGCGCACGCGGAGAACAACATCGTCCACTATTTCGTCAGCGAGTTCACCAAGCGCGTCACTGAACGTACGAAAGGACGCATCACGTTTGAGCTGTATCCCGACGAGCAGCTTGGCACGGAGGAGCAGCGCATGGAGCTGATGATGAAGGACGGCCTCAATCAGCCGGTCGCCGACGTGGCCTCGTTCGCTGCGATGGGCACTGTGCTGCCGGAGCTGTACCCTTCGTCGGTGCCTTTTATGTTCAACAGCTACGAGGCGGCGCATGAGTTCTTCGATAACAGCGAATACTGGGCCAATCTGAAAAAACTGTTCCGCGAGCGCACGGGCTGCGTGCTCATCGAGGCGGTGGAGGAGGGCGGATTCCTCGCCTTCACCAACTCCAAGCGCGAGATCCACAGCCCGGCCGACTTCCCCGGCCTCAAGTTCCGCGGCATGGACGAAGGCCAGGTGGCGATCTTCAAGGCGTTTGGCGCGAGCGGCACGCCCATTCCCTGGAGCGAACTGTACATGGCGCTGAAAACGGGCGTCGTCGACGGCCAGATGAACCCTGCGTTCTACGTGCTGCTCGGCAGCCTGCCCGAGGTGCAGAAGTACATGACGCTGGCCAACATCCAGTATTCCGATCAGTTCCTCGTCATGAACGGCGAGCTATTTGACAGCTTTTCGCCCGAGGATCAGAAGGTCATTGTCGAGGCGGCGAAGGAGGCCAACGCGCTGACCCGCGCGCGCATCGAGGCTGAGGATTCACAGCAGGTTGAGAAGTGCCGTGAGCTGGGCATGAAGGTTTATGCTCCCAAGCCTGAGGAGATGGACGCGTTCCGTACGATCGGCCAGCCTGCGTTTATCGAATGGCTCAAGTCGAAAGTGGCTCCTGAGTGGATCGAGCTCGCTCTGCGCGACGCCAAAGCTGCCAACGAAAAGACCGCGAAGTAGGGCCCCCAAGCGGCATGGTTTTCTGCGAACGGTTGAGCCGCCTGGTCGAGCGCGCGAGTATCTGGCTTGGCGGCTTTTTGCTGATGCTCAACATCAGCGATATCGTCATGGGCGTGACGCTGCGTTCGCTTGCGGGCGCCGCGCCCATCTGGACTGAAGAGGTGGCGCGCTTTTCGATGGTGTGGATGGAGCTCATCGGCGCGGCCGCGGCGTTCTCCAACGGCGACCAGATGTCGATCGACTTTGTCGTCATGAAGCTGCCCCCGCGCGTGCAGATGCTCTGCCGATTTTTTTCAGTCTGCGTGCAGACGGTCGTGCTTGGCGCGCTGATTTGGTTGGGGACGCGCAACGTGATGGGCAGCTGGAAGATGAAGACGATGGCGCTCGGCGTGCCCAAGGCGGTGCCGCTGATGGCCGTGCCCATCGGCATGGGCATGTTTCTGGCGGCGCTGCTGCTGAAGCGCCGCGGGGAGAAACGCGCATGAACGGTTTTGTCCTGCTGATCCTGTTTTTTGCGATGATGATGCTGGGCGTGCCTCTGTACGCCTCGCTGACGATGGCCGGTCTGCTCGGCATCGTCGGAACGGGAAACCTTTCGTTGTTGCGCGTGATCCCGCAGCAGTTTTTCGGAGGCATGGATTCGTTCTCGCTGATGGCGATCCCGTTTTTCATCTTCACCGGCTGCCTGATGAACCGCACGGGGCTGACCGACCGGCTCATCGATTTTTCGCGGCTCGTCGTCGGCTCGGTGCGCGGTGGTCTTGGGTATGTCAACGTGGTGGCCAGCGTCATCTTTGCCGGCGTCAACGGCAGCGCG
>JAGAYQ010000418.1 GCA_017940445.1 Pyramidobacter sp.
ACATCCTCATGGAGCTGCACGACACCGAGGTGGTATTTTCACTGCCGTTCGCGGGCATCGGCGCGACCTTCCTGTTCCGCTCCATGCTTCCCCTCGTCCCTCAGACCGAAACGCCGCCGCTGGTCCTCCCCCTTCTGCGGCCCGAAGCGGCCATCCCGCTGTCAGCCGCATGGGACCGGGCCCGCGGCGTCACCTGGCCCGCCCGGCGCTTCATCGACCTCGCTCGCAGCGCGGGAACGCGCTGGTGAGCGGCTTTTCTCCCATCCCGCCGATTTGATACGCTATATTGAATTTTTGCACTTCTCAGACTTGAGTCCTGCGACCTTGACAAGCGGCACCGCTCTTGTTATAACGTCATGTGAAAATCGTAACTTGTTTTGCGAACATTGCGGACAGAATTGTTCTGCCCGCGAAAATTTTCATAAAAACCTTTGGGGGAATTGGAAAATGACAGAGAACGCAAACGCTTACCGCATCGAGCATGACTCGCTCGGCGACATGCAGGTGCCCGCTGACGCCCTGTACGGCGTCCAGACCGTGCGCGCCATTGAGAACTTCAAGATCACAGGCCAGCACCTTGATCACGACCTGATCGTCGCGCTCGCGCAGGTCAAGAAAGCCGCCGCCATGGCCAACATGCACACCGGCCGCATGGCCACCAAGGTGGAAGAAGCCCTCGTCAAAGCCTGCGACGAAGTGATCGCCGGCAAGCACGACGACCAGTTCCCGATCGATCCCATCCAGGGCGGTGCGGGCACCTCGATCAACATGAACATGAACGAGGTCATCACCAACCGCGCGCTTGAGCTCGTCGGCATGGAAAAAGGCCGCTACGACATCATCTCGCCCAACAACGACGCC
The DNA here is from genome assembly GCA_017940445.1 of Pyramidobacter sp. Classification (GTDB taxonomy): domain Bacteria; phylum Synergistota; class Synergistia; order Synergistales; family Dethiosulfovibrionaceae; genus Pyramidobacter. The sequence goes on from JAGAYQ010000418.1 coordinate 862, forward strand.
AACATGGGCCAGAGCACGAACGACACCTTCCCCACCGCCATCAAGGTCTGCCTGTCGGCCAAGAGCAAAAAAGTCGTCGCCGCGCTGACTCGTCTGGCCGAGGGCCTTGAAGAGAAGGCCGCCAAGTGGGATCACGTGATGAAGATGGGAAGAACCCACCTTCAGGACGCCGTGCCGATCACGCTGGGCCAGGAGATGGCCAGCTACGCCTCAGCCGTTCGCCGCGGCATCTACCGCATCGGCCTGGCCATTGAGAGCGTGCACACCATGAACATGGGCGGCACCGCCATCGGCACCGGACTCAACGCCGAACCCGAGTACATCAAAAACGTGGCGCAGCGTCTGTCGCAGGTGACGGGCGAGACCTACCGCACCGCCGCCAACATGATCGACGCCACCAACAACACCGACTGCTTCGCCGACATCAGCGCCTCGCTGCGCAACATCGCGCTCGTGCTGATCAAGATGGCCAACGACTTCCGCCTCATGGCCTCCGGCCCCCGCTGCGGCCTCTCCGAGCTCAAGCTGCCCATGCGCCAGCCCGGCAGCTCGATCATGCCCGGCAAGGTCAATCCCGTCATCGCCGAAGTGCTCGATCAGACCTGCTATCAGATCATCGGCAACGATCTCGCCGTCACCCTCGCCGTCGAGAACGGCCAGTTCGAGCTGAACGTCATGGAGCCGGTCATGGCCTTCAACATGTTCAACAGCATGAACTACCTTGCCAACGCCGTCGACACGTTCAACGACAAGCTCCTCAAGGACCTCGAGCCCAACGAGGAACAGTGCAGCTACTGGCTGCACCGCAGCGTCGGCGTCATCACCGCCCTGCTGCCGCACATCGGCTACGAAGCCAGCGCCAATCTTGCCAAGGAAGCTTACAAGACGGGGCGCCCCATCCGCGACATCGTCCTCGAAAAGGGGCACATGACCCCCGAAGAAGTCGACCGCGTGCTCTCGCCCGAGCAGATGACCACGCCGGGCATCGCGCGGAAAGACTAATTCAGCATTAGAATTAGGATATTGATAATTGGAATCAAATTTTAAAATCGACACAAACCAAGAGTAGAAGATCATGAGAAAACCGGGCATCGCCGTGTAAAAGCGGCGATGCCCGGCTGTTTTTTCTCTTGTGACAGCTTAGTCCTCACTTCGTCCGCACGAACATGGACGACTGGCCGTCGGCGCCGAAAGTGATGATCATGCGGTTTTGGCCGATCATGCGCAGGGTGTTGCGGTAGCTCATGCCGCGGAACTGACCGCCGGTGATGACGCCGGAGATGTAAACGGCTTTTCCGTTGCGCGGCGGCGCGGAGAGGACGTAGGTCCCCGTCTCGACGCGGCCAAGCGTGACGCGGGTATAACGCCCGGCGCCGAAGGTGATGCGGTCGGCCGCGGGGGCGTTGGCAAGCACCCAGGTGCCTTCGATCTTTGCCGTCTGCGCCTTCTGGATCACTGTCGGGGGAACGGCAGACGGACGCGGGCGCGGCGCGTCCGGACGCTTCTCACCGGGCGTGAAGATCTCCACCGTGCCGGCCAGCATGTCCGTCAACGCCAGTTTGCCCTCATCGACAAAACCGTTGTAGAAGTGTTTGCCGCCGGCTGTGTCGGTCACGCGCACAGCGTCGCCGGTGTTTTCATAGGTGCCGGTGATTGCTGCGCCGACACGCGGTTTGAGCATGAACTTGTTGTCGCTGGCGGCCAGGTACGAGCCATTGTCGCCTGTCCACAGGCCGTTCAGCCAGCCTGGTGGGCACATCACGTCGTTTTGCGGGATGAGCAGGATGGGGGCGCCCGTTGTGCTGTCCATCAGGCGCCAGAATGAGCTGCCGCCGTCGCCGACGCGCACGGCAAAGAAGCGCATGTCGATCTGCGGCAGGCCGCGCTTGTCACGGTGATACAGCGTCATCATCGGCAGTCCCACAGACGTGACTTCGAAGCGGTAACTCTTCGTCTCGCGCGGCGTGATGACGATCACGCCCATGGTGCCGTCTTTCCTGGGGGCAAAACCCCAGTGCGAGCCGGTAGGGGCGATCATCATGCCCTTGCCGGAAGCGCGCGGCACGGCGCCGAGCGTGAAAAACATGCCTTTCAGGTCATCCAGGTGCGCGCGGGCGTTTGCCTGGTGCGGGCCCAGCTGCGCGTTCTCGGCCACGGGCAGGCGGCGGCTCATCAGCGTGCCCCCGGCGCCGCCCAGCGATTCGGCCCGCGCCAGCACGGCGGCGAACGATCCTTTGGGGTACATCTCGTAGGCCACGCTCAGGCCAGTTCCCCATTTCAGCGAGACGGGGCCGCGGCGGTGGACGATCTGCCCGTTTTCGATCACGTCGAGCACCGGCGTGAACGCTCCCTCTGGCCGCGGCGCGATGGCCGCCACGCCTCCGGCATCCACAGCCGTCAGGTTTTTGAGGGCATTGTAGCGCGCGTCCACGGTCAGCACGACGCTGCGCTCGCCGACGACGGGGTCGGCATACACGCCGCGCAGCGCGTATTCGGTGGACGACAGGCGCAGATAGTTGACAGTAACGGGAGCGGTCCGGCCTTCGTCGTCACACAGCAGGTGTCTGACGCCGCCGAACTGGTAGAGCAGCTCGTTTGTGCCGTCAGTGTACGTGGGAAAGACGCTTTTTTCCTGAGCTTCGTCGAGGTGTTCGTTGTGCAGGATCTGGTGGGTGTAAATGGTGTACGGCCCGCCGGCGCTCTCGGCCATGGCGAAACTGACGTAGGCGCGCAGGATGTGCCGCCCCTCGATCGCGATCTTGACGTAGGAGCCGCGCCTGTCGCCGCCGGAAAGCGGCGTCACCGATGCGGCGGGAGTGATCGTGTAGTCGGCGCCGCTTTTGGGGTGGGCTACGCCGGCTTTGGCGACGGGCGAGCCGATCTCGATGCCGGTCACGCGCGGGGCTTCCATGCCGTGTTCGCCCTGCGCGGCGTAGATCAGGCGCAGCGTGTCCGACCAGCCGGTCGCCTTATCGAACGCCGTTTCCGCGTAGTCGGCCCGGAAGTTCTTTTCGCGCAGCGGCGCGTAAAACGACAGTCCTGTGCAGCGCGGCAGACTGGGGCCGCTCTCGGAGGCG
>JAGAYQ010000419.1 GCA_017940445.1 Pyramidobacter sp.
AGAGGCAGTTGGAGAATCCGTCGCCGAACTGGAACGCCTGTACGGCCACCTGGCGCGTGATGCCGGTAAGGTCGGCCACGGGCACCATCAGAGGCATGACCGTCGCGGCCTGGCCGGAGCCTGAGCCGATGAAGAAGTTGACGATCGTGTTGGCGATGAACATGAACGACGCGCCGAGCACAGCGCCCATGTGGCTGAGCGGGATCGAGAGCCAGTAGACGATCGTGTTGAGGATATTGCCCTGCTTGAGGACGACCGAGATGCCGTTGGCGAAGCCGATGACCATGGCCGCGCCGAGGCTGGACTTGCAGCCGCTCAAGAACGTATTTTCGAGCTCTTCGAGGTCCATGCCGTTGGCAAAGCCGCAGATCACGCCGAGGGCGAAAAACGTGGCGCTCTGCTCGTAGTAGCCCCAGCCCAGCTTGATCGAGCCGAGCAGCTGCATCCCGAAAGCGATGACCAGGCCGATGAGGCTGAAAATGTGTCCCTTGGTCAGTTTGACGGTCTCTTCGGTCGAGGCGTTGGCGTCGAGCGCGCCGATGCCGAGCACCTGCGACTCGAGCATGGTCCCGTCATAATTGAGGCTCTTGGTGTAGTCGCCCTTGATCGTCTTCATGTAGCGAATGGTGAACCAGTAGCACAGGATCATGTTGATGACGTAGATCACGAATCGCGCGCCGAAGCCGGAGTAGATGGGCAGCTCGGCCAGCGGCTGAGCGGTACCGATGGTGGCGATGTTGGCCCAGCCGACGTTGAAGCCGGCATAGCAGCCGATGAAGATGATGAGGAAACCGGTAAACTTGTCATAGCCCAGTCCCGCGGCCAAAATCACGCCGATGGGGATGAAGGCGACGGAAGAGTTGGCGATGACGGCCGTGGCGCCGGCGATGGACATGAAGATCATCATCACGGCGACGAGCACATAGACGTTGAGCTTTTTCTTAGCCAGCGAGTCGAACGTGGCTTTGAACACGCCGGTCTTGGTAAGTACTGCGACGCAGCCGGAGATCATCAGCACGGTGGTCATCAGCTTGATGGCGTTGTAAAAGCCTTCCGGCAGGGCTTTGAGCAGCTGCCAGGGGCCGACGGGCGTAGCGGGGACGGCGTGGTACGTGCCGGCGACGACTTTCGTCATGCGGCCGACTTTTTCCGTGTCAAACTCGCCTGCGGGCACGATCCACGATATGATCGCGCAGAAGATCATCATCATAAAAAGCAACGTGAGCACCGGGGGAAGCTTGAAGATACTTTTCTTACCGTTCTGTGCCATGGAACATCATCCTTTCATTTTAACGATTTTTCAAAGCGGCTTCCAGCTGAAGCAGCGCTTTTTCCAAAAGGGCGCGCGGAACTGCCAGGTTGAATCTCAGCCAGCCTTCTCCGCCGGGGCCGAACCAACGACCCATGTCGGTAGCGATCTTGGCTTTGTACAGGATAAAGTTCTCGATCTCGTCGGCGTTCATGCCCGTGCCGCGAAAATCGACCCAGACCATGTACGTGGCCTGTGACTTTTTCATCTTAAGCTCAGGCAGGCGCGTTTCGATGAACTCCTTCATGAAATCCATGTTCGCGTCGACGTACTCGCACAGGGCGGTCACGTAATCGTCGCAGTGCGTGTAGGCCGCGATCATGGCGGCTATGCCGAAAGAGTTGGCGATGCCCAGATGGGCGACTTCAAGTGCCTTCTGGAACTTGCTTCTCAGCTCGGCGCCGGGGATGACGGCATAGGCCGTCTGCAAACCGGCGAGGTTGAACGTCTTGCTCGGCGCGTAGAACGTAACGCAGTTGTTTTTCAGATCGGGGCAGACGGCGCAGGCGGCGTGATGCTCGTGGCCGGGCATGATCAGATCGGCGTGGATCTCGTCGGAAACGAGCACGACGCCGTGGCACTCGCAGATCCCAGCGACGCGGGCCACGTCTTCGGCGCTCCAGGCGCGTCCGGCCGGGTTGTGCGGATTGCAGAAGATCATCATCGTGGTGTGAGGATCTTTGGCCTTGGCTTCGAGGTCGTCAAAGTCGATGGTCCATTCGCCGTCTTTTTCTTTGAGCGGGTTGTTGACGACGACGCGTCCGTTGATCTCGACGCCCGATTTGAAGGGATAGTACACGGGCGGCTGGATAATGACGCCGTCGCCGGGGTTTGTAAACGCCTGGATGGCCATGTGAAAGCCGGGAATGACGCCGGGCGTGAGGCAGATTTCCTCGCGCGCCGTCTGCCAGCCGTAGCGGCGAGCCACCCAGCCGACGATCGCGTCGAACAGCTCGGGCGTCTTGCACGTGTAGCCCCAGCAGCCGAGGTCAGCGCGCATCTTTACGGCTTCGATGACCTCGCGCGGCGAATAGAAATCCATGTCCGCTACCCACATCGGCAGCACTTTCGCGTCCGCGGGCAGTTTAAAACGCGTGTTGCACCAGTCCCACTTGGTGCTCATCGTGCCCTGTCGGACGGGCATCTGTTCAAAATACTCGCGTGTGTACTTCACAGAACAAACACTCCCTCGTGATATGATTTGTACTGCAAAAACCGCTCGGCGCGGCGTTACGCCTTTTGGATGAACTTCTCCGAGTGCTTCGTGTTGACCGCCTCGCAGATGCGCTTCAGCCCCTCGGCGAGCATGACGCGCGGCATGGCGAGGTTGAGGCGGATAAAGCCGTCAGAGTTCTGCACGAACATCTTGCCGCCCTCAAGCAGTACGCCGGCCTTGTAGGCGAAGAATCCGGGCAGGCTCTCGTCGGGCGCAAAGTATTCGCTCAGGTCCACCCAGGCCAGATACGTGGCCTCGGGAACCACAAAGCGCGCCTTAGGCAGATGCGCGGCCAGGTATTCCTTCGTAAAGGCAAAATTGGCGTCGAGGTACTTTTTCAGCTCTTCCAACCACTCGCCGCCTTTTTCATACGCAGCCTGCGCAGCGGCGATGCTGAGCGGATTGTCGAAGTTGTAGTGACGCGCCAGCCACTTTTCGCGCAGCGCCTTGTCGCGGATGATGACGTTGGAGATCATCAGCCCCGCGCAGTTGAACGTCTTCGTCGGCGCCATGCAGGTGACCAGGCGCACGTAATCCGGCATGACTTTCGCCAGAGGCGTATGCTTCAGCCCGGAGCGGATCAGGTCGCAGTGAATTTCGTCGGAGATGCACCAGATGCCAGTCTTTTCGACGATCGCGGCCACGCGCTCAAGCTCCTCCTCCGTCCAGATGCGGCCGGTAGGATTGTGAGGATTGCAGAAGATCAGCAGCGTCGTCTTGGGATCGGCACACTTGCGCTCCAGGTCGTCGAAGTCGATCTCCCAGCGGCCGCCTTTGTTGATCAGATCGGAACAGACGCAGGCGCGGGCGTTGTAGTCGGCAGCATATTTAAAGTAAGCATAGCTGGGCGTGACAAACAGCACTTTTTCGTCCGGCGCGCAGATGTAGTCCACCATTTCAAACAGCGCCGGGATGATGCCGTTGGACATGACCAGCTGCTCCTGAGGGAACTCCCAGCCGTACTTTTCGCGGCACCAACCGACGAACGCGTCGTAATAGGCGTGTCCGAACACGCGCGTGTAGCCGAAAATGCGCGCGTCAAGACGCTTTTTGATCCCGTCGATGACCACGTCGGGCGTGGCGAACTCCATGTCGGCCACCCACATACGGATGAACTCCTCGTCCTTGTAAGGGAACGTCATCGTCCCCGCGTCGTCGTGGAAGATGTAGCTGCGGAAGCCGTCCGTGTTCATCGCGTTGGTGCCGCGGCGTTCGATGATCTCGTCAAAGTTGTACATCTTTTTTTCTCCTTCTGACTGTTTCGGCCAGTTGTTCGCTGTCCGTGCTCTTTTTCTGAACGAATCTTACCCCGGCGATGGTTGCATCGTCAAAACGATTGTCTTTTCCTGATGAGAAAATTTTTCAAAGAAATTTTCTTGTTGTGTGATTTTAGGCGGCGATGGAGGGATCGGACGCGCGAAATCAGAAAAAGGGGTATTGATTCATCGATTTTTTGAGCGTCAGGAAAATTTGCTTTCTAAAGCGGGGCAGAAAAACGATGTTGATGACCGATCAGAACGAGGCGTACTTGGTGTTCAGGATCCGGCAGGCGAGGTCGGCGACCTTTTGAGCCGGTCCCTTGCAGCCGGGGATGCTGCCGGAGACGATCGCAGTCTCGCAGGCTGCTGCCGCCGCTTCCGCGGGCGTACACTTTCCAAGCGCGGCCGCCATGGCCGCCGGAATGATGATATTCTCCAGATGGTTGCCGCTGAGCATCTGTTCTTCGCACACAGGACAGGCGACGGTGAGCGCCCGTTCGTATTCGCTGCGGTTTAGTTCGCCTCTGACAAAGGCCGGGATGACTTTTTCCTGTAAGCCGTCGAAAAGAACTTTCTTTTCGCCCAAGGTCACTTCGACTTTAAAGCCGGCGTCAAAGGCAAGATATTTCAGCGCCATTTTGCTCTTTTTGCGTCTCGCTCCCGGATAGCAGTCCAGAATACGAACGGAGATCGGCTCTCCGAAAAGCTGAGTGTTCAGCCGGCTCGCGTTCTTCTCCGATTCGCGCATTCTTGCGTCTTCTAAGGCGGCGACGACCTCTTCAAGCGTCTTTCCGGCGTTGAGCTGATCGTACGCGTATTCGCAGCGTCTGTGGATCGCCGCGAAGCGATACGGTTCCGTCGCCCGAATGAGCATCGCCGTGAGCGGTCCTCTGTAGAGCTGCTCCGCCTTGCGCGCGGTGAGATTGATTCCGCACACGGCCATCTCCGGGTTGAAGCTGTTTTGCATTCGGTGCTCGACCAGGACGCTGAGCGCTTTTTCCTCATCCCAGTCGTAATACTGGAGCAGTTTCAGCAGCAATACCGCCGCGCCGCCGCAGTGCCCAAGGGCGGAACCGACCTGTCCGAACGAACCGCCTCCAAGCCCTTCGGCAAAGATGCTGATCAGTTCGCTCACGGCCATCATGCCGATGACGGAAGGCGCGCCCACGTCCTTGAGGATCAGCCCCAGGTCGCCGATGAGCGCACCTGTGTCCACTTCTTCTCCCGAGCCGCGAATGTGAAGCTTGTCCGGCAGGCCGGCCGCCTTTGCCGCGGCCCTTCCGGCGTGAAGACAGCTGTTGTATTTTCCGTAAGGCCCGATCTCTTCGCTGACTTCCGCGTCGGGGTGTACGATCTCGAGGATCGCCGCTGCGCCGAAAAGCGCGCACGAGAAAGGATGCGGGACCATGCCGGCGCCCTTATAGGCCTCGATCATGCCTTCCGTGCCGATGCGCGCGCCGTTGGCCGAGAGATCGGGATAAATCAGATCCTCGCCCAGAGCGCCGTGTCCGTAGAGCGCGCTGCCCGCCAGAACCGGCGTCAGATCATCTCCCGTGACTATTGTCAGCGTGCGGTCGCGCATGGCCTGATACACAGCCTGCACTGCCGCAAAACCCGAGATCTTGCTGCTGAGCTTTGCCGTGGGGATATTGGAAACGCCGCAGCGCGAATTGCCTGCCGCGAGCCTGGCCATGGCTCCGAGCTTGCGGTTGCCGGCGGGGATTCCTACCTGAGCGTTGGAGCCGGCAAGGTACATCGCGACGGCCGAAAGCAGAGCCGCGTTTGCCGCGTCGCACCCGCCCTTACGGCACAGGTCGACGCACTTCTGCATGAGATCCTGCATCGGGATGCGCACGGCGTTCGCGTTGGTCATTTTAAGCGCCGCTCCGCGCTTCAGTTCCTCCGCGATGATGTCCATGATCCCGTAAATGGAGAGGGTCAGCATACCATGTCCCCCTACAAGAGCCTGAAGCCGGTCGGACGTAAG
>JAGAYQ010000002.1 GCA_017940445.1 Pyramidobacter sp.
CTTCGGTCAGCGTTCGCGTCAGCCGTTTGAGCTGTGCGGGCGAGGCGACGTTCATATCGCTGCCGTCGGGCTTCCTGTTGAACAGCGTGACGCCGCCCACATGTCCCTTTCGCACCAGATCGAGGAAGGGATCGTCTGCGGTCAGTTCGGTTCCGTCGAAGCTGAACATCAGCATCGATCCGATCATCATATCGGTCACGGGTTCGCTCGGCTGAGTCATCTCGGCTGCAGCGGACTATGCCAGCACCAGCGCAAGCGCCGCGCCTGTGAAAAGCGTGATAAACCGTTTCGTCATCGTCTTCGCTCCTTTTTGTTGCGGTCATGATGTATTCATTGATCGTCCAGCTGATTGTACTACATTCCCGGAAAGTTACGTAATTTCTCTCATTGACGAGGTACGAACCCGTATTTATAATTTAATCAGCATTGATGTCTGTACAAAGTGCTGCTTTTTTATGTGACAGAAGGAGGATGTGAGCATGAAGCTGAAAAAATGGCTGCGCACGCTTGGGGTGCTTGTCTGCGCCGTAGTGTTCGGAACGCCCGTTCTTGCTGAAGGACCGTGGGACTGGGGCGCGCCGGACACAACAGAGCGCGAATGGACGATCATGGCGTTTGTCAACGGCGACAACAACCTGGAGGCCGCCGCCCTTGAAGACCTGAGAGAAATGGAAGCCGGCCTGCCCGCGGGTGCGAAGATGGACGTGATCGTCCTGATCGACCGCGCTGACGGCTATTCGAAGGCGCTTGGCGACTGGAAGGGCGCGCGCGTGTACCGCGTCCGCAGCTCGGCTGCGCCAAAGGCTGAACCGAATCCTGCCTCCGCTTCCGCACCTCAGCCCGAAGTTCCGGCTCCAAAGCCCGAAGCTCCCGCGCCGGCTCCGCAGGCGCCTGTGCCTGGGACGCCAGCCCCCGCTTCCGCACCCGACGCCAAGCTGGCGCCGAGCCTGACGGAGCTGTTCATCCGCAATGCGTTCGAGACACCTGCCGAAACTGTTTTTATGGACAAAGCCGACGGCGGAGCCGCTCCCGCGGAAAAGCCGCTTTCGTCCGAATTGATCGCCGAGCTGGGCCCCGTTGATATGGCCGACGCCTCGCTCGTCGCGCAGTTTGTCAAGACCGCCACGGCCAAGTTCCCCGCCAAAAAGACGGCGCTGGTGATGTGGAACCACGGCGGCGGCTGGAAAGGCATGTCCAACGACAACAGCACCAAGGGCGAGATGAAGCTGGCCGCGTTTGAGAAGGCACTGGCTGAGATCGCGCCCCTTCAGCCGGGCGGCAAGTTCGAGCTGCTGCACTTCGACATGTGCCTGATGGGACAGTCGGAAGTGATCGCCGCGTGCGCGCCATATGGCCGCTACATGCTGGCGTCCACGCCCGTGGAGCCCGCCATTGGCATGGATTACGACCGTTATCTGCCGCTGTTTGCCGCCGGCAAGGCCACCGATGAGATCGTCACCGAGGGCGTGCACCTGGGCTGTCAGAACTTCCTCAACTACGACCTGCTCGGCGCGTCGCTTTCGGCGTATGACCTGAGCCGGGCCGACCGCTTCCTGCGCGCCTGGAAGAAATTCGCCGACGGGCTCGCGCCGCTGGCCGACGCCAACTGGGCCGACCTGACGCGCTCGTTCTATTACGCGCTCAACTACGGCCCCGAGGGCGAGGATCAGGCCAAGGCCGAAGCGTTCTCCAGCGTGGACCTGAGCGACTGGCTCGACCTGATCAAGCGCCTGCCGTTCGCCGCTCCGCTCAAGCGCGACATCGAAGACCTCAAGCGCGCCGGCGAGGGCCTGACCATTGCCACCGAGACCGGACCGGCGTTGGAAAAATGCACCGGCCTGTCGTTCTACGCACCCCTGCGCGGCGCGAACCTGCGTCCCGAATACGCCGAGACGACGTTCGACAAGACCGTGGGCTGGTCGCGCGTGCTCAATGCCGCTTATGCGCGTCAGAGCGTCGAGGGCATGGAAAAACCAAACGTGACGAATGTCGAGATCGGCTCGCCCGTCGTCAAGCCGGGCGTCACGACGCCCAGAGGCGGCGCTGATTTCACGATCACGCCTGCGAACAGTATCGTTCCGCTTTCCGGCGGTGACCTGCGCGGTACCTACGTGAAGATCACCGTTGAAGGCAAAAGCATTTTGCGCGCCTATGCCAGCTTCGCTTTCACGGCGGGGGAGGGCAAGCCGTTCATCATCACGTGCAACCAGATCCTGCACAACGAGCATATCGACGCTTCGCAGGACGAGCGCCTCTTCCCGCGCTTTGCCGACGGCAAAAACGAGCTGCTCTACCAGTTCGGCGGCGTCACCTACCTGTTCTACAACGACGAGAAGAAAGCGACGCCCGTGACGGTGAACTACACCAACATCTCCGACAACGAGTACTATGTGCGCGGCTTCTACTCCGACCCCACGACCGGCGGCGAGAAGCAGGTCATCCTCAAGCTCGACGCCAGATACAACCTCGTCAAGACGATGATCGCCTTCGAAGGCAGCACGATCGCCAACATTGTGCCCAGGCCGGAAGGCCAGTTTACGCCGATCCTCGACGTGATCAAGGATGACCGCGTGCAGAAACAGCGCAGTCCCGAAACGCTGAAATGGGGCAGCGGTCTGAAAGTCGCCTACAACGTCTACCCCAAAGACTTCAAAGCCTGCGTGCTGGCCCGCGCCGAGTCGATCGGCGGTGTCGGCAGCTACCACATGAGCCGCGTGCTGCCCGTGGCTGAAAACCCCGATATCAATTCATCAATGATCAAGGCGAGTTCCGGCGAAAACCTTGAAAAGATCGCCGGCACGTTCATGGCTATCGGTCCTGTTCCCGCCGCCAGCGGCAAGGGCATGATCATGGCGCCCAACGGCATGAGGTGGGAGATCGGTCTCGCTCAGGTGGGCAAGGACCAGGCGCTCAAGCTCACCCTGGTCGCGCCTGCTGGGCAGGAAGAACATCTGGTGCAGGTCACGCCCGTCGGCCTGCCGACACTGATGCTCTACCACCTCGACAAGAAGGGTATGGCGACGATCGACGGCCGCTATTATATGGTCAAGCAGGGCCAGGGCGACCAGTTCTTCTGGCGGCTCATCGACACGGGCACGAGCGCGCCGACGCTGCTGATGCCCGTCAACGACACGACCTACCCCAAAGACTGGATCGTCGGCAACTGGAAGGGCGATGCCGGCAGCACGCTTGCCACGAACAACGGCGCCTTCAGCCTGAAAAACGCCAGCGGCGCGACGGTGGCGCTTGGCACGCGCAAGACCGTGGGCGGCTTTGTGCAGGTGACGAACCCCAACTCGAAAAAAGAGTTCTACTTCGCCGGTGTGCTCTCCGAAGGTAAGCTGATCCTCACCGACCTCAGCACAGGCACGGCCGAAGTGTTCACCAAG
>JAGAYQ010000420.1 GCA_017940445.1 Pyramidobacter sp.
CACCTCTGCGGCCACTGTCGTCGTCATGCCCGAAGCCGAGGATATCGACATCGAGATCCGTCCCGAGGATCTGAAGATCGACACCTACCGCTCCAGCGGCGCGGGCGGACAGCACGTCAACATGACCGACTCCGCCGTGCGCATCACCCATCTGCCCACGGGACTGGTCGTCACCTGTCAGGATGAACGCTCGCAGATCAAGAACCGCGCCAAGGCCCTTCAGGTGCTCAAGACCCGCCTGTACGATATCGAGGTGGAGAAGCAGCGCAGCGCCGAGTCGGCCGAGCGCAAGGGCATGATCGGCAGCGGCGACCGCTCCGAGCGCATCCGCACCTACAATTACCCGCAGAACCGCGTTACCGATCACCGCATCGGCCTGACGCTGTACAAGCTGGAATACATGATGGACGGCGACATCTACGAGATGGTCAAAGCCCTCGTGATGGCCGAGCAGGCCGCCAAGCTCGAAGCCCTTGACGGCGTATAAAGAAGGCTCGATCGGTGCGCTGCGGTCGCGTATCGCGGCCGAGCTGGCCGAGCTCGACAGCCCGCGCCTCGAAGCTGACCTGATCCTCGCGCACCATGCGGGAAAAGACCGCTCGTGGGTCCACGCCCACGCCGACGACCCCGCCCCCGCGGAGCTGGTCCGTTCGGCGCTGGAAACGTGCGCGCGAAGAGCTGCTCGCGAGCCATTGCAGTACATCCTCGGCGTATGCGACTTTGACGGCCTGCCCGTGTCGGTCGGCCCCGGCTGCCTCGTTCCGCGGCCGGAGACAGAGCTGCTTGTCGAATGCGCCTCTTCCGTCTTCGACGGAACGTCGTTCCTCGACTGGGGCACGGGCACCGGCTGCATTGCTCTGGCCCTTCTGAACCGCTTTCCGGCGTCGCGTGCCGTGATGGTGGAGAAGAATCCGGCGTCGATCGCCTGCGCTCGGGGCAATCTCGAAAAATTCGGCTTTTCTGCGCGGGCACGCATCGTCGAAAGCGAAACTCCTGAGGACGTGCCGCCGTGCAACGTGTCGCTCGTCGTCTCAAATCCGCCGTACATTCCTTCGGCGGTGATCGACGGTCTCATGCCCGAAGTGTCGCGCTGGGAGCCCCGTCTTGCGCTCGACGGCGGCAAAGACGGCCTGTCTCCTTACGCCGGTCTGTTTGCGCTGGCATCTCGCGTGCTGTGCGACGGCGGGCACCTCTGCGTCGAGTACGGCGGAAACGAGCAGACGGCTTCTTTGCGCAGCCTTGCGCCGGAGGCTTTTCACGAAAAGGAACTTTTGCGCGATATTGCCGGTCATGACCGCGTGCTCTGCTGGCAATTTTCGCGGGATTGACGGAAACAAAAACGCTTGATTTTGATATAATCAAATCGGACTGAGCGCTTCGTCACTCCGTTGAAAATGTTTGTCAAAAATTCCTTAAAAGAGAGGAAGGTCGTCATGGAAGAAAGAGATGTCGTCATCGTCGGCGGAGGCCCTGCCGGACTTGCCGCGGCCGTTTACTGCCGCCGCGCCGGACTGAAGACCGTCGTGCTTGAGAAGGGCAACTGGGGCGGTGCGATCAACCGCACCGAGGAGATCGAAAACTATCCTGCCATCGCTCACACCAGCGGTCCCGAGATCGGCAAGATGTTCGTCGATCACGCCAAGGCGTTCAACGCCGAGATGGTGGACTGCACCGTGAACAGCATCGCTGAGGACGGCAAGTTCAAAGTTGTCTCCACCAGCAAAGGCGACTACAAGGCCAAAGTCGTCATTGTTGCCACCGGTGCCGAGTTCCGCAAGCTGGGCTGCCCCGGCGAGGCCGAGTACACCGGCAAGGGCGTCAGCTACTGCGCCACCTGCGACGGCGCCTTCACCGAGGACTGCGACGTGGCCGTCGTCGGCGGCGGCAACACCGCCGTTGAGGAAGGCTGCTACCTTACTCAGTTCGCCAGCAAAGTCTACATCATCCATCGCCGCGACCAGTTCCGCGCCGACGAGATGGCCGTCGAGCGCATGAAGAAGAATCCCAAGGTCGTGCCCGTCATGGATTCCGTCGTCGAGTCCATCGAAGGCGACGGCGACATGGTCACCAAGGCTGTGCTGAAAAACGTCAAGACCGGCGAGCTGAGCGATCTGCCCGTCGAGTTCGTCTTCATGTTCGTCGGCACCGAGCCCAACAACCAGCTTGTCAAGGACCTTGTCAAGTGCACCGAGAAGGGCGGCTGGGTCGTCACCGACAAGGACCTGATGACCAGCGTGCCCGGCATCTTTGCTGCCGGCGACGTGCGCGACACCAACCTCCGCCAGGTCATCACCGCCGCCAGCGACGGCGCCCTGGCCGGCATGTCCGCCTACAAGTACATCGCCGAGAACTTCTAGCTTTTCCTAAAACTGAACAAGCACAAAAAACTGGACCGTATCCCGAATCACGGACACCGAATAAAAAGACCTCCTGTTGTAGAATGAAATCAACAACAGGAGGTTTTGCTATGCCAAGGAATTATACCAAAGAAGAACACTTGTCAGCAGAAGTTTTGCGTCGGAAACATGCGGGAGAAACAAACCGACAAATAGTGGAGTCGTATCCCCTTACTGCAGAACAGGTGAAGAATCTCGTAACCCGTCGGAATCGAAAGATACGGCTTGCAGAACGAGGATATACGCTTCGCAGAAAGGGCAGGCCAGCTCGAAAAGACGCTGTTGAACTGACAACGCTCCGAAACGAATGTATCGAACTGCGTATGCATGCCGAAGCCCTGAAACAAGAAAAAGTCACTGATGGACTCGTCCTCCACAGTGACCAAGGGTCGCAATACGCCTCAAACGTATATTCCCACCTGAGCCAAGCATACCATTTTCGGCCCTCAATGTCCAGTAAAGGGTGCCCGTACGATAATTCGTCGATGGAGAACTTCTTCGGAACACTCAAATCTGAATGCCTGAACCGGATGAAATTCACTGATACAATCCAGCTTGAGAAAGCAGTCGAGGAGTACGTACACTTCTACAACTACGAGAGAATCACCATGAAAAATGGCCTTACTCCGTTTGAAATACGGAGCAAAGCCACGTAATTTGGAGCTTTTCTACGACAGGCGCTTGTTTTCTTGTCTATTTGCTGGGGAACAGTCCACCGGTCTTTTCTGTGAAAAACTCACGGCGTTTTACTGCCGGGACAATCCAGTTGGGGCTTGTTGTCAGTGAAGGGCGGGTGACGGAGGTTCGTCTTTCGGGCGATTTTTTCAGCGCCGGAGGTGTTGAGGAGGTCGAGCGCGCCTTGGCAGGCAGGGCGTATCCGTTCAGTGAACTGGATGCGGTACTGCCTGATGAACTGTTGAAGCGCGCGTTTATAGGGATTGATCCCGGACAGGTGCGGGCATTTTTCCAAGAGTAATTTATTGATTTCTGATCTCAGGAGCTTGATATTTTTACGGCTGTTCTTTATAATGTACGGAGAATTCTAATTCGCCGGACGATTGGCCAGGCGTCGCTTCCGGCTGTAGGGGGCTTTATCACGTGAAAACGTTGGATACCGCGTATGTGCATGGCAGGGTGTACACTGTTGACGAAGGTTTCAGCACGGCGAGCGCATTTGGCGTATGCGATGACCGTTTCACAGTCGTCGGTACGGATGAAGAGGTCATGGCGTGCTGCGGGCCAGAGACGAAAATAGTCGATCTGGGGGGCAAATCTGTCGTTCCCGGTCTGATCGACTCGCATCTGCATGTTCAGGGTACAGGCGCTCTGAAGATGGAAGTGTACGTGGTCGGCTGCTCAAAAGAAGAGTGTCTTGCTCGCGTTGCTGCGGCGGTGAAAAAGGCCAGGCCGGGGGAGTGGATCGTGGGCCGTGGCTGGATCAACGACGAGTGGAGCGATCCTGCTTTCCCAACCAAGGAAGAGCTCGATACCGTCTCGCCGGACAATCCTGTTTGTCTCAAGCGCAGCTGCGGGCACGCCACGTGGGTGAACAGCAAGGCGTTTGCGATGGCCGGAATCACCGACGACACGCCCGATCCAGTCGGGGGAGAATATCTCCGCAAAGCTGACGGAACTCTGCTCGGCGTCGTGACCGACCAGGCGCAGGACCCGTTCAACAAGGCGATCCCGCCCTATACAAAAGAACAGCTTCAGCGCATCGCTCTGCTGGCGCAGGAGGGTTTTTTTGAAGTCGGCATAACCTCTGTAGAGGACGCCGGCAGCTCTGAGGAATGGTTTGAGGCGTGGGAAGATCTGTATAAGACCGGCGAGATGAAGCTGCGCATGTACATTTCCCTTCGAGTCGTCGGCCGTCCAAGCTATGAAGAACTGATGGCAAAGACGAAAGAATACATGAAGTACGGCCTGCGTATCGGTCAGTACGGCAACAGGCTGACGGCCCGCGCGTACAAGATCTCGCTCGACGGTTCGCTGGGGGCGCGCAGCGCCTGGATGCTGGAAGATTACGATGATCGTCCGGGACACAAGGGCAACGGAAAGTGGACTGATGAGCAGCTCTATAACATCCTTGTCGAGCCGTTCAAGGCCGGATTCCAGCTCTGGGCGCACGGCATTGGCGATGCGGCGGTGCACCAGGGGCTTGACGTGTTTGAGCGGCTCCAGAAGGAATTCCCGCGTCCTGACTGCCGCAACCGCATTGAGCACTCCCAGGTCATCGCGCCTGACGACGTGGACCGCTACATGGAACTGGGCGTGATCCCGACGTATCAGACTGTGTTCCTGCGCACCGACAAGCGTGTGGCGGATGCGAGATGGGGCGAGCGCATGAAGCGCGCCTACATCTGGCACACGATGATCGACAAGGGCAACAAGATCCCCAACGGGACCGACTCGCCGGTGGAGAGCTACGACCCGTTCCTCAGCATGTACTGTGCCGTTGCCCGCAAAGACGAGCACGGTCAGCCCGAGGACGGCTGGCACAAGGAAGAAGCAATGACACGCGAGGAAGCGCTGCGCAGCTACACGATCTGGGGCGCGTACGCGGCATTCGAGGAGCACCTGAAGGGCAGCATCGAAGCAGGCAAGCTGGCCGATTTTGCGGTGCTTGACCGAGATTACCTGACTTGCCCCGAGGACGAGATCAAGGACATCAAAGTCCTTGAAACGGTCGTCGGCGGTGAGACTGTTTTTGTCAGGCAGTAACGGCGTGTTGCGCCGAATCGATTATCATTGTTAAAGGGGAGTTTTTTCGTGGAAGTTCAGCAGGAAAACAAAGGTTTGTTCTACAAGTTCATTCACGGCATCGAGGTCGCGGGCAATAAGCTGCCGCACCCGTTCTATCTGTTCTCGATCCTGATCGTCGTGGCGTTCGTGCTGTCGGCGCTGTTTGCCGGCGCCTCGGCCACTTACACCAAGGCGGCCACGTCGGCCGGCAAGGGCGCCTCGGAGATGACGGTCGTGATCAAGAACCTGTTCAACAAGGACACGGTCACCTACGTCACGCAGAACATGTACAAGATCTATTACAGCTTCTCGCCGATGACGATGATGGGGCTGCTGATGCTGTCGATCGGCCTGTGCGAGCAGGTAGGCATGTTCGGCGCCTTCATCAAAAAGACCATAGCCGGCGCCAAGCCCGCGGTGGTGTTCGCCGTCGTGTCGTTCATCGCCATCAACGCCAACACGGCCTCCAACGCCGGCATCCTCGGCGCCACGGCCGTGGCGGGCGCTGTGTTCGGCTCGATGGGCTACAACCCCTGGCTGGGCATCATCCTGGCCTACGCGGCGGGCAACGCCGGCATGTCAGCCAACGTGTTCGTCGGCAACCTCGACGTGCTCATCAGCGGCATCAACGAATCGGTCTGCGCGCCGCTTGGCATCCCCACCGAGACGGTGCACGTGCTTGAGCACTGGTACTTCATGGGCGCCTGCGAGC
>JAGAYQ010000421.1 GCA_017940445.1 Pyramidobacter sp.
CATCGGAGGAGCTCGTGCCGGTCTGCCGGCACTGGAACCGGCTGCCAGCGCCGTGATCTGCATCTTTATCATCAAGGCAGCAGTCGGCATCTTCCGCGAGGCCGTCGACAAGCTCGTCGATCATTCCTGCGATGCCGCCACGCTCCAGGCTCTGCGCGAATGCGCCGAAGGGATCGAAGGCGTGAGGTCGGTCGACCTGCTCCGCGCGCGCGAGTTCGCCTCACGGCTGTACGTCGACATCGAAGTCAGCGCCGACGCGCAGTTGACGCTCAGCAAGGCCCACGACATCGGGCGCAACGTCCACAACGCCCTGGAGCACGAATTCCCCAAGATCAAGCACGTCATGGTCCACCTCAACCCCTATGGCGAGCCGTTCATGGAAGAACGGTAACGACAAAGCCGCCGTCTGCACTCATGCGCAGACGGCGGCTTTGTTTATTGCCATTCTTTAGGATTTGTTTCTAGCTTTTGATTACTAATTATCCCTTACTCCCCTTCGCCCTCGGCGATGTCGATCTTCACCAGCTCGTAGTCAAGGCTGCCCATGCCGATGGCTTCTCCGTGCTCGTACTGGGAGTGCGGGCGCGTGATCGGGTGAAGCATGGCAAACTTGTCGTCGCCGGCGTGGAAATGATGGCGCTCCACCTCCGAGCCCGCGATCTGCGTCACCATGTCGTAGCAGGCTTTGTCGAGCGCCACGGGGTCAGTGCTGGCGGCAATGCCGATGTTGGGGACGATGGGCGTGTCGCTCCAGCCGCAGCAGTCGCACAGCGGCGTGATGTCCATCATCACGTTGATGTAGATGACGCGCTTCTTGTCCTTCACCGCACCCCAGGCGTATTCAGCCATGCGCTCGTTGAAATCGGCCATGTCGTCAGGGCCGGTCCAGGCGATGCTGACGGCGCCCGTGGGGCACACGGTCATGCACTCGCAGCAGCCCAGGCAGGGGTTGGGATCGACGCGCGAGACGGTCTTGCCGCCGTCGGCCTTCACCATGCTGATGGCATGACCGGGGCAGTTGCGGAAGCACTTGCCGCAGCCGATGCACTTTTCTTCGTCGACGGTGAGGCGCACCTGATGCTGGGCCTTTTTGCCGCGCGCAGGAGCGCAGCCCATGGCCAGGTTCTTGATCGTGCCGCCGAATCCGGCCGCAACGTGGCCCTTGAAATGAGACACGACGATCAGCGCGTCGGCCTCGGCGATGGCGGACGACACTTCGACTTTTTTAAAGTGCTTGGCGTCGATCTCGACCTCACGGAAGTCGTTGCTCTTGAGGCCGTCGGCGATGATCAGCGGCGCGCCGACCTGGGCGTAGCCGAAGCCGTTCTCGATGGCGGTGATCAGGTGATCGACGGCGTTCTTGCGGCTGCCGACGTAGAGCGTGTTGCTGTCGACGAGGAAGGGCTTGCCGCCGCACTTTTTGATCTCGTCAACGACGGCGCGGATGAAGATGGGACGCATGTAGGTGTCGTTGCCCTTCTCACCGAAGTGAAGCTTGACGGCGGTGAGGTCGTCCTTCTTCACTGTCTTGCCGAAATCGACGGCCTCGATCGCTTTCTTCAGCACGTCAACTTTGCTGACAGCAGCTGTGAACGGCGCAAAATATACGACAGATTTCTTGTCCATTGTCTGATTCCCCCCGGAAAGTTTGAGTTTGTTCCCCTTGGACTATTATAACAGATGGATATAAGCATACCACCTGGAGCGCGCTCCAGGTCAAGAGGAGAGCAGGAATTTTTATACGATTCGCATTTTGGAGCACGAAGCTTTATAATGAGGAAACGATTATTTTTGGAAACAGGAGTTGGTGCCCAAAATGAACACGAACAGAAAAAAACTGCTGACGCTGCTCGCACTGCTCGCGTTTGCAACCCAGGCGTTCGCTCTCGACGCCGTCACCGTCCTTACCGGGGGGGCTGCCAGCACGGCAGGGAGTACGGCGGCCTCATCAGACACCGCTGTGCTCGCCCCGCGCATTTCAAGTGAGCCCTCCCAGCCTTACGAGCCGCTGCCCGATGCTGCTTCGTGCACTGCTCGTGCCGAGGAGATCAGCAAGCTGCTGGAAAACTGGTCGGCGCTCAAGGCCGATGAAGCCGCTGCCCGTTTCGGCGTCAGCGAAGAAGCCGTCACGCGCCGCACCGAGACGCTGACGGTGCTCAAAAACGCCTATCCGTCCATCGTCAACGCCATGAGCCGCAAACAGCAGATCGACGATGATCTGGCCAAGCAGAAAAGCGACACGGCCGCACCCGAACTGGCGCTGACCGACAAGCCGCCCTATTCGCTCAAGTATTACGACGCCTACATCGACCGACTGGACGACCTGAGATCGCAGATCGAAGAGGCACAGGGCGACCTCGACCGCTACACCGCCTCGGCCGAAGCCCTGAAAAAGCTGATCGACGAGCGCGAAGCCGCCTGGCGTCTTGCCCGCGACAACTACACCAAGGAAAAGTCGCCCGCCACTTCGTGGGCCCTGAACGGTGCCGCCTACCTGCTGGAAAGCGCCCGAGCGCAGTACCTGGCCACGACCCTCAGCAAAGACAACGCCGCCGCCGAGCTGGCTGCGCGCAAGCTGAAACGCGAGCGCGAAGCCAACGTGCAGACCTACATCCGTGACAATCTCGACCTGACAGAGAAGGGCTTTGAAGCTCAGGTCGCCGAGCTGGACGCCCAGGTCAAAGAGCTGGAGACCAAGCGCCCGGCGCTGAACCGCCAGTACCTGCTTGCCGCGGGCGCCTATCAGGCCGCCAACGCCCGCCTGGCCGCCGCCAAGGACGACGCCGCCAAAGCAGCCGCCGCGATGGAACGCGACATGCGCAGTGCCGAACACGAACGTCTGGGCTTTCAGCTCGATCATCTGCAGGGGCAGCTGGTGGTGCTTGCCGCGCACAAACGGCTGTGGACGCTGCGCTATGACCTGGCCCGCAGCACCGTCGACCTGGCCCGCATCCCCGACACCGTAAAAGAATTGACCGCCGAAGAGCGCGCGCTGCGCGAAGAGCTGAACACCGCGCAGAAAGATCTGCTCAGCCTGCAAAGCCGGCATTCCAACGTCATGAAGCAGATCGACACCGAAAATACCGATCCCAAGAGCCTGCCCGTGCTGCGCAAGCACCGCGTAGCGCTGCAGAACAGCCTCGACAGCTGTCTTACCTACGTCTCGGCGCTGCTCAGCATCAGCGCGCAGGAACGCGCCCTCATCGCCGAGCTGCAGCAAAAGTACAAGACCGTTTCTGTCTGGGAAAAAGCCCTCGTCTGGTGGCGCGACACCGGCTCCAATGTTCTCAACACCGAGCTGTGGCAAAGCGGCGGCTACGCCGTGAGATTGCGCGAATTCCTCATTGCCCTCGCCCTGATCGTCCTGGGCAACTGGGGAGCGAGACGGGCCATCAGCATGCTCATCTGGCTGCTGGGCAAAAAGTTCACCATCGACGAAACCAGCGACCGTTCGCTGTCGCGACTACTGTCGTATGCCGCCGGCATCGGCATCTTTTTAGGCGCTCTGCACATCGTCGGCATCCCGCTGACAGCCTTCGCGTTCCTCGGCGGCGCCATCGCCATCGGCATTGGATTCGGCACGCAGAACCTGTTCAAAAACCTCATGAGCGGCCTGCTGCTGATGCTCAAGCGCCCCTTCCGCCTCGGCAACGTCGTCGAAGTGGGCGGTGTCATCGGCAAAGTCAGCGACATCGGCATCAGCTCCACCGTGGTGCGCACATTCGACGAGAAAGAAGTCGTCATTCCCAACAGCGAACTGCTCGAAAAGCAGCTCGTCAACTGGAGCCTGTCCGACCAGATGCAGCGCCGCCAGATCGACGTCGGCGTGGAATACGGCACCTCGCCCAAGCTGGTGCGCGAGACGCTGCTTGCCGTGCTGAAGCCGTTGCAGGAAGACAGCATGATCCTCAAAAAGCCCGAGCCCTGGGTATGCTTCGCCAATTTCGGCGACAGCTCGCTCGACTTCACGCTCTACTTCTGGATCAACCAGCGCCGCGTCGCCGGCAACCGCATCGAATCGCAGGTGCGCGAAGACATCGTCACCGCCTTCGACGAAGCCGGCATCTCCATGGCCTTCCCTCACCTGGACGTGAATATGCTCAGGGCATCCGCGCCGCTGCCCGTTCCC
>JAGAYQ010000422.1 GCA_017940445.1 Pyramidobacter sp.
GCAGGGATATCCAGGCCTTTACCGAAGCCCATATCGTCAAAAATACTGCCGACGCCTTCGGAAACGACATCTCCCGGGGTGAGAGGCGTTTTATTGAACAGATTGCTCGCTGCCATGCCGTCACCAGCATCGGCATTCACATCCTGATCTTCCTTGAAGCCGGTCGCGATGAGCGTGAAGCGCACTGTGTCGCCCAGCGACGGATCGACGTCCTGGCCCCAGATGATGCGAGCGTCCTTGCGCGCTGAAGCAGCGATCAGCTTCGCGGCTTCGTTGACTTCGAGGATCGGGATGTCTTCGCCTGACTGGATCGTGTAAAGCACCGACGAAGCGCCGTTCATGGGGCTGGACATCAGAGGTCCCGTCATGGCCGCACGCGCGGCAGCCATCACGCGGCCTTCGGTCTTGCCGTCGGCTTTGGCCTCGCCCACGCCCATGATAGCCGTGCCGGAGTTCTGCATGACCGTGCGGATATCGGCAAAGTCGACGTTGATCTGCATGACCTTGCGGATCACGCCGCTCACGCCCGTCACCGCCTGGCGCAGCACTTCGTCGCTCATGGTGTAAGCGTCGCGCGTGCTGGTGGACTTGTCAGAAAGTTCAATGATGCGGTCATTCTCGACGACGATCAGCGCGTCGACTTTTTCGCGCAGCCGCTGGATACCCTCCAGAGCTGCCTGGATGCGCTGCGGTCCTTCCCAGCTGAACGGCTTGGTAACGATGCCGATGACCAGCGCGCCGATCTTTTCCTTGGCAACGCCCGCAACGACAGGCGCAGCGCCGGTGCCCGTGCCGCCGCCCATGCCGGCCGTGATGAAGACCATATCAGCACCGGCAAGTTTGCTGGTCAGCTCTTCCTCCGACTCTTCTGCCGCTTTCTGACCGACTTCGGGGTTGGCGCCCGCGCCGCGTCCCTTCGTCAGACTTTTGCCGAGGATGAGCCTTACAGGCGCCTCCGAGTGTTTAAGCGCCGCAACGTCGGTGTTCGCAGCGATAAAGTCGACATCGTCGGTGCCGCTGCGGATGATCGTGTTCAGCGCATTGCCGCCTGCTCCGCCCACGCCGACCACCTTAATGACTTCCGGGGGAACTTCAAAGCCATTCAGGCCGTCGTTCAGATCCGGTTCTTCGCGCTTCATCGAGAAGACATCGTTGTCGTCCATAAAACCGATCCTCCTTAGAATAGTTCTTTCATAACGTCTTTGCCCCAACGTAAAAGGGTCTTAACTTTTGAATCAGATTTCCGCACGGGCTTTTTTATCCCCTCATCCTTGGATACATCGAACTTGAACACGGTCATCGGCGGCTCTACATACGCAAAGGGGTTTTTGCGCCGCTCCGTCAGATAGACGATGATCCCGGCTGCCGCGCAGTACCGGCAGTCGTTCCGTCCTTCGGGCATTTCGCTGCCAAGCACCGGCGTACCGATGCGGATATCGCGCTTCAGATGCGACTCAGCGAGCGCCTTGATGCCGGGCGTCAGCATCACACCGCCGTTCATGACGATCTCGGTAGAGATGCCTTTGTTTTCAAGCGCCTCGATCCCGGGCGCGATGTTGTCGGCAAACAGCTGTTCGAGCCGGGCCGCGGCGATGTCGGCCGCTTCTGCCTTGTCGATCTCCTGCTTATGCCCGCGGATATCGAGGGTGATAATGCCGCTTGGCGTTTCGTCCGGTGCGGCGCTGAGCTCCTTTTTCATCTTTTCGGCATAGGTAATGGGGATCTTAAGGAGAAGAGAGATGTCGTTGGAAACGTGGTCGCCGCCCACGGCAAGTTCGCTGGCGTGCATCAGGCGGCCTTCATAGAAGACGGTGAAGCTCGTCGTTCCTCCGCCGATCGAGATCAGCGAAGCGCCGATCGCCCGTTCGTCCGGCGAGAGCGCCCCCAGAGCCTCAGCCAGGGGCTTGAGGATCAGCCCGGTCACTTTGACGCCGGCCTTGCGCACACAGTTGACCACGTTCTGTCCGATCGTGACGGGAACGGTGATCGCCGTCAGCTCGACTTCGAGCTTCATCCCCGTCATGTCGAGAGGACTGTCGATGCCGCCAATGTCATCGATCGCGTACTTGATCGGGAGCGTGTGGATCACGGCCCAGTTCGGCTCCAGCTTGATGTTGCTCAATGCTGTCTCGATCACGCGCTCAAGGTCTTCGCGGGTGATCTGCCGGGCCGCTCTGCCCAGTGAGATCATTCCTTTGACGTGGTAGCAGCGCGCTTCAGGACAGCTGTAGGCGACGACCGCCCTGCTGATCTTGATGCCGCTGAGCATCGATTCCGCGTCGGCAATGGCATCGGAGACAGAGCTGATCGCCTGCTCCAGGTTGACGATCTTGCCCTTCAGCATTCCGCGGGAAGGAGCCTGTCCTATGCCGATGATCTGAGCCTCTCCGGGGTTGTCCTCCGCCAGCTCAGCCACGGTGACCGTGATCTTACTCGTGCCCAGATCGAGTCCGACAAGGATGTCAGAATCTCTGCCCATTCGTATCTCTCCTTTTATCCTGTTATCCGGCCTGAGGACTCTCCGCTTCGGGTTCGTTCTCGCGGCGGATGATGATCTTGTCTGCATAGGTCGCGTCGATCGCGATGTTCTGATCAGGCTTCTCGCCGGCTAATTGTCTCACAACTATAAGACTTTTTTCAAGTCCCGACACAAGCCCGGTAAAAGAAAAACGCCCTTTTCCCTGCGCTGGGACAAAAACGCAGGTAACGATGTCTTCGCCGCCGCGGCGGGCCAGTTCCAGATCATGCATCTTCACGCCCTGAAGCGAATACAGCGCCGTCCACAGATCGGAAAGCCACGCATACGGGACTTTCAGCCGCGAAGATGCGTCCAGCTCCGAATCAGCCATCAGGGGGAACGTACTTCCGACGTTCAGCACGGGCAGATCAGGGATCTCAACGCTCAGTGCCCGTGTCCACAGATCGCTCCTCCAGGCTGTGCCGTCCTTGCCTGTCAGGTATTCGGTGTGATGCCAGATCAGTTTCATCGCCGGCTCAAAGGGGACAGCCTTCAGATGCAGGATGCCCTGCGCCGCTTTCCACTCGGCAGCGATCGTCAGCGGATAATTCCGCTCAAGCTCTTTGAGGTCATTCTTCGCCAGCAGCCAGGCAGGATGGAACGCGAGGAAGGAATCACTCCAGTTGCGCAGCGCCAGCTCCGTTTCCGCAGAAAAGTCTTCCAGCTGCAGGAGCTTCAGATGGAATGGCTGAAACTGCTCGTACAGGCAGAGACAGGAACCAGCCAGAAACGCTAGAAAATACAGCCGCCAACTCCCCTGCACTGAAAACACCCCTTCTGACGGAAAATAAGTTACAGCGCCGACGTGGGACGCCTGTTCAGCTCCTGGACAAGCATGTCGCCGACGACGCAGACATCGCCCGCGCCCTCGGTCAGGATGAGATCGTCGGGACGCACGAGCGAAAGCACCTGCTCAACCGCGTCGACCTTGTTCGGAACGGGATGGCACTGTCCGCCCAGCTTGCCGACTTCGGCACTGATCAAATCTGACGACACGCCGGGGATCGGTTTTTCGTCCGCCGCGTAGATCGGCAGGAGCACAGCCTGCTCAACGCTCGACAGCACGCGCGCAAAGCGGTCGAACAGCGCCTGTGTGCGCGTGTAGCGGTGCGGCTGGAAAACCAGCAGGATGCGCCGGTCTGGGTACATCGTGCGCACAGCGTTCAGCGTTGCTTCCATCTCTCTGGGATGATGGCCGTAATCGTCGTAGACGAGGATGTTTTCCGGGCACATCGCGCGCAGCTGAAGGCGGCGCTTGGCACCGTGGAACATGCGCATGGCCTTCTGGATGATGGGGAACGGCACGCCCAGCTCGCAGGCGACGCCGCAGGCAGCAAGCGAATCGATGACGTTGTGCTCGCCGGAAACGACCAGCTCGACCATCCCCAATTTTCGGCCCTTGGCGTACAGCGTGTAGCACAGACCGCCGCCGCAGTGGAACTGAACATCGGCAGCGTAGTAATCAAAGGAAGGATCGCGGCCGAACAGAGCCACGCGCTCTTTCATCTCCTGAGGAAGCTGCGCAAGGACGCGCTTCACTCCGGAATCATCGCCGCAGACGAACATCCGCCCGCCGTCCTTGGTGTTGTGAAGGAACCGCGCAAACGCGTCGATGACCGACTGGAGGCTGGGGTAATGGTTGACGTGATCCCAGTCGACGTTGGTCACCACGGAATAATACGGATGGAAAAATTCAAACGAGCCGTCGCTTTCGTCCAGCTCAGCGACCATGTACTCGCCCGTGCCGATCTTGGCGTTGCAGCCGATGTCGCACAGTTCGCCGCCCACCGCGATCGTAGGATGCATCTCCGCCTGTTCAAGGATGTAGCTGATCATCGAGGTCGTCGTCGTCTTGCCGTGAGTCCCCGCCACGCCGATGCCAGTCCGGGAATCGAAAAGGAGGCTGAGCAGTTCGGCGCGCTGCAGCACGGGGATGCCGCGCCGGCGGGCTTCGCACAGCTCGGCATTGTCAGCCGGGATCGCGCTGCTGTACGCCATCAGATCGACCTTGCAGTCGTCGAGATGACACACATCGTGCCCGTACAGCACCTTGACGCCGGCGCGTTCGATCTTCTCGGCATACGTATTGCGGCCCATGTCGCAGCCGCTCACGTTGAAGCCGAGCTCGTGGAACAGCAGAGCGAGCCCGCTCATGCCGGCTCCTCCGACGCCCATCAGATGGATATTGCGCACTTTATTGAGATCGACCTTTTGATGATCCACTTGGGATTCCCCTTTCAGGCGGTAAGACTGCACAAAACTTTATAGAGATTCGCAGAACCTGCGTTCATGTCACTGACAGAAGGACGGCGGACCGGCAGCGTCTTCAGCGCTTCTCCGAAAGCTTCGGTCGAAGCGTCTTCGTTCAGCAGCGGCGAGCCGGTGAGCTGGGAAAACACGTGAGCGTTGCTCATCTGATGATTGTCCGCCGAAGCGGCCCAGGGCACGACGATCGAAGGCACGCCAAGCGCGGCAAGTTCCGCAAGCGTTGAAGCGCCCGCCCGGCACACGACCGCGTCGGCCGCGGAATAGACCAGGTTCATGTCCCAGCACGCTTCATGAGTCAGAGCAGCGGGAAAAGGTCTCTGTTCGGGCGTGATCCCCATGCACAAAATTCTGCAACCTGATGATTTTACCATATCTTGAGAATTTTGAAGCATGTTTTTCATGCCTCCGCTGCCTAAAGAACCACCTAAAATGATGATAAGTTTCTCCCCGGAATCCAGCGAAGCGCCGATAAGCTTTTTCTGCGCTTCTGCCCGATCGGTCAGGGCCAGCGGACGAAGGGGCATCCCGACCGTGGTCCGCTGCTTTCGGTCAAGTCCCCTGCATTCGTCCCAGGCACAGGCAACCGGTGTTTTCAGCTTCGCCGCCAGGCGCGTCACCTTGCCGGCGACCGTGTTCTGCTCGTGCATCAGCACCGGGATGCCCAGCGATCGTGCCGCGAGGAGGACCGGCATCGACAGGTATCCGCCAAAGAGCACGCAGCAGTCGATCCTGTTCTTTTTAAGCACGGAACGGCTCTCGAAAAACGAGGCCGAAAGCTGCTTCCACCGTTTCAGCGACCTCAGGCCGGAGACGCCCAGCGGAGAGCCCTCGAGCGAAAGCCGCTCCGGCTGCACGCCGTGCGCTTCACAGATCTGCTTTTCCAACGGACGGCTGCCCGTCAGCCAGCAGACCGATTCTCCCGCCTCGCTCAGCCAGCGGCCGAATGCGATCGCCGGGATAAGATGGCCGCCTGTGCCTCCGGCTGCCAGCAGGATCCTGCGCGTCATCCTCCATCCTCCTCGCTCTCTACTCTTCTTCGTGAGGTTCCCTGATCAGTCTGACCAGAAAACCGATCCTAGCCCACATGAACACCAGCGACGTGCCTCCGTAACTGATAAAGGGAAGAGGCATTCCCGTCAGAGGGATGATCTTCATGACGCCGCCGAGATTGATGAAAAACGGCAGCAGCACGGCAACACAGCATCCCCAGATGGCAATGCGCCGTTCCGGCATCGCTCGTTTGTACGCCGAATACACAAACAGCGTCCAGAACAGGAACAGCATGAAGACGCTGAACGTGCCGATAAAGCCGAACTGTTCGCCGAGAGCCGGAAAGATGAAGTCATTGTGGACTTCCGGCAAAAACTGCTGTCCGCGCCCCAGTCCGATGCCCCAGACGCGTCCGTTGGCAAACGCGATCAGGCCCTGGATCACCTGATATCCCGAACCGAGCGGATCGGTCCAGGGATCGAGCCATGTCGTGATGCGCTCGGCGCGGTAGCCGTAGTTGGCCAGATACCACAGCCCAGGCGACACCGCAGCGGCACCGATGATCGGCAAAAGAAAACCGTACCGCTCGACAAACAGCGCTCCGACGATGCCGCCAAGCAGCAGCAGTCCGCCGAAATCCGGCTGTTTCATGATCACCAGCGCAAACGGCGCGAAGAGGAGCCCAGTGATGAAAACCGCTTTCCACATGCTCTCCACGCGGTTGTAGACTTTGGACAGATGGACCATCATGATCAGGCTGACGAGCTCCAGCGGCTGAAAGTTCACCGGTCCCAGCCTGATCCAGCGGGACGCTCCTTTGACCGTCACGCGGAGCGGCGAAGCGACCGTCAGAGCCATCATTCCGAGCGTAAGGATGAGCAGCGGCAGACTGTACTTGTACCAGAACTTCAGCGGGATCTGGGTGACGACGATGAAACCGCCGAGAGCGATGACGAACCACACCGCCTGCTTCAGTCCCGGTGAAGAAAGCGTCCAGCCCGTCATCGATGCAATGACGACAACGCCGAAGGTCGAGAGGATCAGCGGCAGGATCCACAGTCCGAAGACGCTGCCGCTGTACTGTTCATACGTGTCAAAGCGGGCGACCGGTATTGAGTTAGGGTAACTTTCTGACGAGTTGTGCAAAGTGATCCCCCCGCTCCCCGTAGTTTTTGTACATGTCCCAGCTCGTGCAGGCCGGAGAAAGAAGCACCGTTTCGCCCGGACGTGCGTTTTTCGCGGCCAGGCGAACCGCTTCTTCCATCCCCGCCGCGCGCAGGATGTTTTTGCAGCCGGCACATTCCAGCGCCCGGCAGATCGCCGGAGCTTCGGAGCCGATGACGATCGCCGAAGCAGCCTGTTCTCTGACAGTCTGCGCAAGCAGTTCATACGTTTCGCCCTTGCCCTGCCCGCCGAGGATGACCGTCTTTCGTCCGGGGACGCTGCGCAGGGCGGTGACTGCCGCCGCTACGTTCGTTCCCTTGGAATCGTCAACGTAGAGGACGCCGTTTTTTTCGCAGACTTTTTCGCAGCGATGACGCGGCGCCTTGAACGACGGAAGCGCTTTCTCCACGACGATCTGCGGAAACGCGAGCACGGCTGCCGCCGCGGACATCGCTGCGTTCTCCAGATTGTGCGTGCCGATCAGCGGCAGCGCGGCTGTGCGGAAAAGCACACGTTTTTGCCCATCAAGGAGCAGCGATGATTCTTTGTCCGCCAGTTCGATCCTGTCAGCACCTGATCCGAGAACGACGGTCCGGCGCACCTCAGGCACGCGGAACGCGTCTTCCTGATGGACGACCGCGAAA
>JAGAYQ010000423.1 GCA_017940445.1 Pyramidobacter sp.
GACGGACGGCCTGCGGCAGAGTTTAATGCCGATATGGGGCGCAGGCAGGCTTCGGAGCTTCCCTGCGCGACGCAGAAGCTGCTTCAGGCGAACGGTTGGGCGATTTCTGACTTGAATGCGCTGGCGGTGACCGTTGGCCCCGGATATTTCACGGGCATCCGCATCGGTATGGCTTACGCTGCCGGCCTGGCCTGTGCGCTAGGGATCGATATCGTTCCTCTCAGCAGTCTGGAAGTTCTGCTTCGTTCTTTGCCGCAGTGGAATACGGGCGTCAAAGTCCCGCTGATCGCTGCCTCGCGTGAGCGAGTTTTTTCCGCTGCCTGGCGTGACGGAGTTCCGCTGCTGCCGGAAAAGGAACGTTCGCGTGACGAGCTGCTGTCAGAACTGGGAGAATGTGCTCCGCAGGCTGAACTGTGGGCCGCTGACGATCCCCGCCTTTTTGCATCCGGCGGCCGTGAAAGCGTAAAGTTCGTCGAATGCCCCAGCGGAGCCGCGGCTGCGCAGCTGGCGCGGGAAAACATCGATAAAGGTATAAAGCCGGACGGGCTGAGGGCGCGCTATCTGCGTGAACCCGGTCTAGGACGTTCTTTATAGATTTGCAGTATGGGGGAAAGTTGTTCTTATCTTTTGTGGAGGTGAAGGTGTTGGCCAAGAAGTTTGAAGTTTCAATCAACAAGCCTTGGTGCAAGGGATGCAGCCTGTGCGTGCATGTCTGCCCCAAGAAGGTTCTCGAACTGAACGAGAGAGTGAAGTGCGAGGCCGTGCGCCAAGAGGACTGCATCGGTTGCAGATCGTGCGAGAATATCTGCCCCGATCTTGCGATCACTGTGCGAGAGGAAGGGACGAACTAAGAATGGCTGAGATCAAATTCTGGCAGGGCAACGAAGCGATCGCTTTCGGCGCGCTGGCTGCGGGCTGCAGATTCTACGCGGGTTATCCCATCACTCCTTCGACCGAAGTCATGGAGACGATGGCTGTCGAACTTCCCAAGGTCGGCGGCGTGTTCCAGCAGATGGAAGACGAACTTGGCGCGATCGGCTGCGCGATCGGCGCTTCGATCACCGGCACCAAGTCCATGACGGCGAGCTCCGGCCCCGGCTTCACCCTGAAGCAGGAGAACCTTGGCCTGGCCTACGAAGCTGAAATCCCTCTGGTTGTCGTTGACGTCATGCGCGGCGGTCCTTCGACGGGACTTCCGACGCAGGGCGCTCAGCAGGACGTGATGCAGGCAAGATGGGGCACTCACGGTGACCACGGCACAATCGCGCTTGCTCCCGCTTCCGTGACTGAGTGCTATGAGCTGGCTGTTGAGGCGTTCAACCTTGCCGAGCGTTTCCGTCAGCCTGTTCTGATCATGAGCGACGCTGAGATCGGACATATGAGAGAGAAGTTTGTCGTGCCTGAGGCGAGCAGCCTGAAGGTCGTCAACCGCAAGAAACCGACAGTCGATCCTAAGGATTTTGTGCCCTACCAGGCTGATCCTGAGGACGATGTTCCTCCGATGGCCGGCTTCGGCGACGGCTACCGCTGGCACGTCACCGGACTGACTCACAACGACTGGGGCTTCCCCACGACCAATCCTGACGACATCGACAAGAAGATGCGCCGTCTGATGCGCAAGGTCGACCGCTTCCGCGACGACATCGTCAAGTACGACACCGTCGAAGCCGAAGATGCCGAGATCCTTGTCGTTTCCTACGGCAGCGTTTCGCGTTCCAGCATCCGCGCCGTTCGCGACGCCCGCGCCAAGGGCATCAAGGTCGGACACTTCCGTCCCATCACTCTGTGGCCCTTTGCTGACAAGGAACTTGAGAAGATCGTTCGCACGCAGCACGTCAAGACGGTCATCGTTCCTGAGCTGAACTGCGGTCAGATGGTGCTCGAGGTCGAGCGCGCTCTGCACGGCAAGGCGCGCGTCGTGCCGCTGAACCGCGTCGACGGCGAGCTGTTCCAGCCCACCGAGATTTTTGACAAGATCGTCGAGGAGGCGAAGTAAAATGCCCAGCAAAGAAGTTTTCGAATGGATGCGCCCCCGCTTTTTCCCTCACATGTGGTGCCCCGGCTGCGGCCACGGAATCATTCTGAACGCCCTGCTTCGCGCCGTCGTTGATCTCAAGCTCGACCCCACGCAGACCGTTTTCGCTTCCGGTATCGGTTGCTCCAGCCGTCTTCCCGGCTACGTCAACGCGAACACCCTGCACACCACGCACGGCCGTTCGCTGGCTTATGCCACCGGCATCAAGATGGCCAAGCCTCAGCTGACTGTCATCGACGTCATGGGCGACGGTGACTGCTCGGCCATCGGCGGAAACCACTTCATTCACGCCTGCCGCCGTAACATCGACATCACCGCCATCGTCATGAACAACAACATCTACGGCATGACCGGCGGCCAGATGTCGCCTACGACGCCCATCGGCGCGTATGCCAAGACGGCTCCCTACGGCGTCACCGATCCTTCGTTCGACATCTGCAAGCTGGCTGCCGGCGCCGGCGCGACCTTCGTCGCCCGTACCTGTGTTGCCAACCCCAAGGATGTCGAGATGACCATCACCAAGGCCATCAAGCATCACGGCTTCTCCGTCGTTGAAGTTGCCGGCTACTGCCACACCCAGTACGGCCGCTACAACAAGCTGAAGACGCCGACCGTCAACATCGACTACCTGAAGCAGCACATCATCCCCAAGGCCGTGGCCGACACCAAGTCGCCCGAGGAGCTGCAGGGCAAGATCGTGACCGGCGTGTTCGTCGACTCGGTGCGCGCCGAGTACACCGATCAGTACAAGGCGCTTCTTGAGCGCGTTCAGGTTAAGTAGGAGGGAATCGTCATGTCGAAACGTTTTGAAATCTGTCTTGCCGGTTCCGGCGGTCAGGGCGTTATCACCGCAGCTGTTATGGCTGGTGAAGCTGCGTCGATCTTCTGCGACAATCTGTATGCCGTTCAGACTCAGAGCTACGGTCCCGCTGCCCGCGGCGGTTCTGCCAAGGCTGAAGTCGTCATCTCTGATGAGCCGATCGACTATCCCAAGCCCGTTGCTCCCGATCTGATGATCTGCCTGACCGGCGACGCAGCCGTGAAGTACGCTCACGATGTGAAGGCCGGCGGCCGTCTCGTTCTGGACAGCTTCTCCGTTCAGGAAGTGCCGAACGTTGATGCCAACGTTTACCAGCTTCCCCTGATCGAGACTGCCCGCAACAAGGTCGGCAATGAGATCGTGACCAACATGGTCGCTCTCGGCATGGTTGCCCGCGTGCTTGAGCTCGAAGGCGTCATGCAGCCCGAGGCGATGCGCAAGGCGATGCTCGATCGCGTTCCCAAGGGGACCGAAGAGCTGAACAAGAAGGCCTTTGAAGAAGGCTACAACATGTTCAAGGACGCTCCTGCGCACATCTAAAAGAATAATTGGTACGCAAAAGCCCCGTTCTCTGCGCGAGAACGGGGCTTTTGCGTACACTTTATGCTGACCTCACGGCATCCTGATGTTATAATGACCTTGAGAACAATACAGTGGGGGAGATCATGATGGAACAGATATTCATTGACAGGATGAACTCGGCGGGGCAGGGGATCGGCAAAGCAGCCGACGGACGGACCGTTTTTGTTGAAGGGGCGCTGCCGGGAGAAATGTGCGTCGCCGCGGTGCGTCAGGAGAAAAAAAGCTACATCCGGGCGCGTGTCGAGCGCGTGACAGCGTCCAGTCCACTGCGGCGCGAACCTCTGTGCAAATGGTATCGCAGCTGCGGCGGATGTCAGCTTCAGCATGCAGAGTATGAACTGCAGTGCCGGATCAAAGCGATGCTCGCGGCTGACGCGCTGCGGAGGATCGGCGGCTTTGAGATCGCTGACGAGATTCCCTGCGAGCCGTCTCAAAGCGAATGGCGTTATCGCAATAAAGCTTCGTTCCCGGTGCGGTCGCGCGGAACGAACGGCGCGATCGGATTTTTCAAGTCAGGTACGCACGAGATCGTTCCGGTGGACCGCTGTCCCGTGATCGGCGACCGTGCCAATAAACTCTATGCAACGCTCCGCTATATGATCGAACATGGACAGTTCGACTGCTATGACGAGCGCAAGAACAGCGGCTGGCTGCGGCATGTGATCATCCGCAGCGCGCGCGACTGCGAAGAGCTTCTGCTTGTCCTCGTCGCCGCCGCGCGTCCCGAGGGCGA
>JAGAYQ010000424.1 GCA_017940445.1 Pyramidobacter sp.
ATATCTACACCAACCATCAGGAAAAGTACGACGTCGACGAAGCCGTGCTCAAGCGCGGCGCGGCCGTGATGGCCCAGTTCGCCGCCGACTTCCTGGCAGAGACGGCGCAGCAGTAAACAGTCATGCGAAAAAACTCCCGAAGGAGTTCGCCCGGCGCGGGCAGCTCCTTCGGGAGTTTTTTCTGTATCTGTTCGTTTTATCCGCGGGCAGCAGAACCGTGTGTCTAATCCAGTTCGCGCAGGATGGCGCAGAGCAGTTCATAGGCCTGGCCGAGCGTGGCGATCTCCATGCGCTCGCGGGTGGAATGAACGTCGTAGTTGCGCGGGCCGATGTTGACTGCTTCGAGCTTGCGGCCTCGCTTCGCCATCTTCTTAATGAACAGGCCGGGCTCAACGCCGCCGTGGACGATGGCCAGCGGCGGACGGGAACCGCGGACACGCTCCCAGATGTTCTGCACCTTTTCGTTCAGCGAAGAATGGGGATCGAACTCCCACGCAGGGCAGCGGTTCCTGAACTCGCAGCTCGCACCGCAAACTTCGGCTGCAGTACGGACGCGGCGGATGAGCTGCTCCATCTGGTACTCGCTGTTGGAGCGGAAAAACGGCCGCAGGACGAACGAGTCCTCTTCTTCGCGCAGCGTGCCGAGGTTGAGCGAGCTTTTCACGAGCGTGCGCTCCGCGTCGAGATAGTTCTGCGTGCCTGAAGGGAGCAGGTCGATCAGCTTCAGCAGACGTTCTGCCGAAATGTCCGAACAGCGCAGAGCGGGCACCGCCGCCGGCACAGCTTCGAGCGCGATCCCGGGGTCGACCGGCTCGTACTCGGCGCACAGAGCCGAAGCGAGCTCGCGCACGCGCGAAGCCAAACGCTCGGCCTCATCGCCTCGAACTGCGACGACCGCTGCGGACCGGGCAGCGATCGAGTTGCCTTTTTCGCCGCCGCTGAACGAACACAGCGTCAGCGAGGGGAACTCGCCTTTGAGCATGCTCAGCGCTTCGGCCAGCACGCGAATGGCGCAGGCACGGCCGAGGATGATCTGCACGCCGCTGTGCCCGCCGCGCAGTCCCGAGACCGTCAGCTCAAACGAGCTCATGCCGTCAGCATCAAGAGGCTGCTTTTCCTGAGCAACGGTGATCGCCGCCTCGCAGCTGCCTGCACCGGAAACCAGGACGCTCGTGTTCTGTGAGTAATCGAGCCCGATCAGGTAATCGCCGTCGAGCAGCGAGCCGTCCAGATTGAGCGCGCCGATCATGCCGACTTCCTCAGCTGACGTGAACACGCACTGTAAAGCGGGATGCGGCACTTCCGCATCGTCGAGCACGGCCAGCATCAGCGCCAGCGCGTTGCCGTCGTCGGCTCCGAGCGTGGTGCCGGCCGCGCGCACAAAATCGCCGTCGCGCACCAGCTCGATCGGATCGTTTTCAAAGTCGTGGACGACGCCCGGATCAGCCACGCAGACCATGTCCATGTGCCCCTGCAGGATGATTTTTTTGCGGTGCTCATAGCCCGGCGTTGCCGGCACGTTCATGACCACGTTCCAGTGTTCGTCCTGCACGCAGTCGATGCCGCGCTCACGGGCAAAGTTCACGAGCCAGCTGCTGATCTTCTCCTCGTGAAAACTGTTGCGCGGGATCCGCGCTACTTCCTCGAAAAAGTGATACACACGCTCCGGCTTGAAGCCGTCAAAGACACCCATCACTCATTGCGCTCCTTTCATTGACATCAATTCAAAATGAGGCTGCCCCGTTCTGAGGCAGCCTCATTTTTATGAATGGCTGATTACTTGCGGATGACGATGCGGCCCGCGCCGAGCGGGTTGCCGTACTGCTCCATCGTGATCTTGCCCTTCAGGTGATCTGTAAGATATTTGAGCAGGCATTCAGCGTCAGTGGGCAGGCCCTCAGTCTTGAACGGCTTGATGCCCTGCACGCCGCCGTTGCCGTCGCCGCCGTC
>JAGAYQ010000046.1 GCA_017940445.1 Pyramidobacter sp.
AGCCGAACAGATACCCTGCCGCCAGCCAGAGCACGGCCGAAATATACGTGTTCATGATTTCATCTCCTGAAGATTCAGTATGAGCGGCTCGCAGCGGGCCGTTTAAAGTGCATTGCGCGCGACGCGCACGGCAAAGGCATCGGCGATCTCAGCGCCCTTGCCCTGCGGGCGAATGAAGATGGGGTTGATGTCGAGCACTTCGATATCAGGCTCGGAACAGGCCATCTCGGACAGATCGGCGATCTGCTTCGCCAGCGCGTCCACGTCCGTGGGACGTCCGAACCACGAACCCGACACCAGCGGATAGCCTTTCAGACTTTCGATCATGGCACGGGCTTCGCCTACGGAGACGGGAGCCACACGCAGAGCGATGTCCTTCATCAGTCCGTAATACGCACCGCCGAGGGCGACGGCAACGACGGGACCGAACAGCGGATCGCGCTTGATGCCGATCATGCACTCGATGCCGTCGGTGATCATCTTCTGAGCGAAGACGCCCTGGATCTCGGCTTCAGCATGGACGCGGCTGACGCGTTCGAGGATGCGGCCGTAAGCGTTGCGCAGCTCTTCCTCGGTCTTCAGGTTGAGGGCGACCGCGCGCGCCTGCTGCTTGCTGGCAAACGACGGCGAGACGACCTTGAGGACCATGGGGAAGCCAAGGTCGCGCGCCGCATCGAGCACCTCGGCAACCGACGTGCAGAGGCGGTGCGGCACGGTCTTGAGCCCGTAGGCTTCGACCAGCGCCATCGCGTCGCGCTCGCTCAAGTTCGCCGGACACTGGTCGAGGAACGGCCGGCGGTCCGAAGGACGCAGCTCGCCGACGACGGGGACCGAACGGCTGATGCGCCACAGGCTGGACATCGCTTCGGCCACGCGGCGCGGGCTGCTGAACAGCGGCACGCCCTCGGCGTTCATGCGCCGGACCATGTCTTCGAGCGGACGCCAGCGCCCCAGGCAGCAGCACGCCAGCGGCAGCGTCCCGCGCCGATGCGCCTCCGCCAGCGAGCGCGAGAGGACTTCTCCCTGACGGGCAGTGAGCGCGCCGGCAGCGACAAGGATCATGTCGCATTCGCCGCTGTCCTGCACGTCAGCAAGGATGCCGGAAAGGACCCCGTCGGCGTTCAGCGCGTATTCCGAGAGATCGGCGGGATTTTCGGCGTTCGCCCATGCCGGCAGGCGTGACTTGATCTTCCGCAGAAGTTCAGGGGAGAACTCGACCACGTCCAATCCGGCAGCCTCACACTGGTCGCCCTGCATCATCGCGACCCCTTCAGATGTCGCCAGGACGGCGACCCGGTTGCCGCGCGAAGCCGAGCGCGGCGCGGAGATCTTGCCCAGATCGACGATCTGCTGCGCGTCGTCAAGCAGCACGACGCCGTACTGTCCGGCCACGGAATCCCACATGGTCTGGTCGGTCCAGGCAGCGTCGCTGTGGCGGCGCGCCATGCGGGAACGAAAGCGCTCACGCTCACCGCAGCGCAGCAGCACGACGGGAAGATGGCGGGCAGCTGCCTGCGCTGTGAGCGTCAGGAACGCGCGCCCCTGACTGAGCGATTCCAGGCAGAGGATGAGCAGCGTCGATCTGGGATCGTCGATGACGGCGCGGATCTGCCTGCGCAGCTCGGCGTCTTCATCAGCGCAGCTGCCAAGCGAGACGACGCGGCGGAAGCGAACGCCGGCTTCCACGGCCATCGCGTAGAGCGAGAACGGCACAGCGCCGCCCTGCGCGACGAGTGCGACGTGGCGCTCCTCGGGGGGACTGTCAGGGATGCGCACAGACGACGACCAGCACAGGGCCAGTTTTTTCTCCCAGTCGAAAAAGCCCTGCGAACCGGGGCCGAGCGCCCGGCCGCCGCGCGCGCGAAATTCTGTCAGCAGCGCTTCGCCCTCGCTGTCCAGCCGGGGACAGCCGATGATGAGAAACGGCACGCCGTGTTCGGTGCTTTTGCGAATCAGCGGCGTGGCGTCCGCGCAAGACGGCGGGATCATGACCACGTCGAAATGCCCTTGCGGCCAGGAGGACGCCGCTTGCTCTTCTGTCATAACAGTGAGGAAATCATTCCGCCCCAGTCCGCGCATCAGCAGCTGCGGGCGCAGGTCCGCATCATTTTTTCCGCTTCCGCTGGCGATCAACAGTCCGCGGCTCCACATCGTTCGTCCCTCCCTGATAATGATGAAACGATTATAGCCTAAGCGCGCGGCGCTGTGAAGTTTTCGTAATACGCAAAAGCGCACGCAAAAAAACGGCGTCTCCGAACAGATTCGGAAACGCCGTTTCGCGTTAGGTCTGATGGTGCTTCAAAAAAGAAGAACTACTTCTTGCCTTTCTTGGCAGCCTTGGGAGCGGCCTTCTTGGCTTCGGGCTTCTTGGCAACGGTCGCGTCGACAGCTTCGCGAAGGAGCTTGCCAGCCTTGAAGACGGGCACGATCTTCTCGGGGATCTTCACGATCTTCGTGGGATCCTGAGGATTGCGGCCCGTGCGGGCGCTGCGCTTGCGGACTTCGAACGTGCCGAAGCCGACGATCTGGACCTTGCCGCCCTTCTTCAGCGTGTCCTTCACGCCGTCGAGCACAGCGGCGACAGCCTTGGCGGCGTCAACCTTGCGAAGCTCCGTCTGCTCTCTTACGAACTCAACCAGTTCAGCCTTTGTCATTTTTCAGACACCTCCACACAGGATTTGGAACTCTGTAAGGTGAGTATATCACAGCATTCGCACATGACAAGCCCCCCCAAAGCAGATTTTTGCTGATTTAGTCGCTTTATGCCCCCGGTTAGGGGCGGTTTCAGCCCCGCTTATCGCTCAGTTTTGCAGTAAAATCCATAACCACAGGGCAGTTATATTACGTTCATTACTGCAAAACGTGAAAAATTCTGCTATGATTACGACATCGCTCAAATTATTATTCTCCGCACAGAAATCGCGAGAAAGGAGTCTTCATCATGACGTACTCACTGGGGCACATCGGCATCCGCGTGGCGGATATGGATCGGGCGCTGCGCTTTTACACCGGGGCGCTTGGCGGCAAAAAGGGACGCGAGTATCACATGCCTTCGGGGTCGCACTTGGTGTTTGTGAACTTCGCTGATTTCTCGGTCGAACTGATCTGCAAGCCAGGCGATGACCGCACGCCGGGACGCAATCATCTGGCTTTCAGCGTGCCCTCCATTCACGACGCTGTCACGCGTCTCAACAAAGCTGGCTTCCCTGTGCCGGAGAGCGCCATCGGCCCGATGGGCGAACACGCGTTCAACTGTTTTCTGTCCGGCCCTGACGGCGAGATCATCGAGCTTTGCGAAGGCAGCCTGTAGGCCGTTTGCTACGGGAGCGCACAAAAAAGTCCCCGCCCGCACAGCGG
>JAGAYQ010000425.1 GCA_017940445.1 Pyramidobacter sp.
CCGCCGGAACGTGCGAGCTCAACAAGTGCGCTGCCGGAGGCGCTCCCGTCGCCGAGAAGATCGCCGCCATCATGGGCATCGCCGCCAGCGCCGCCGAGCCCATGGCCGCCTTCGTCCGCTGCGGCGGCAGCTGCGAAAAGACCCAGAAAGACTGCGTCTACCTCGGCGTCTCCGACTGCCAGAGCGCGTCCGTCGTGCCCGGCCGCGGCCCGGAAGCCTGCTCCTTCGGCTGCATGGGCTTCGGCACCTGCGTGAAAGCCTGCGCCTTTGACGCCATCCACGTCGAAAACGGCGTCGCCCGCGTCGACCGCGAAAAGTGCGTCGGCTGCGGCAAGTGCGCCGACGCCTGCCCCCGCGGCCTGATCACGCTGACGCCCAAGAAGAGCCGCGTCGCCGTCGCCTGCTCCAACCCCATGCCCGGCGCGATCGTGCGCACCGTGTGCAAAGCCGGCTGCATCGGCTGCCAGATGTGCGTCAAGACCTGCCCCAAGCAGGCCATCAGCATGAAAGGCGCCGTCGCCGTCATCGATCCCTCCAAGTGCGTCGGCTGCGGCCTCTGCGCGGCCAAGTGCCCGGTGAAAGCGATCGTGAAAGCGTAAATTCACCAGTTGCACCACAAAGGACCAAACAGCGTAAAACAAGGCGGCCGATCGGGAGTTGTTCACGACCGGCCGCCTTGTTGTTGAGATCGTTCCACGGGGAACGTCCCGCCTCGACAGCGGCGCTTCGCGTTTTCCGCCGCCTGCGGTATAATGATACTGTTTTATAGTGCCGAAGGCGCGTCGAAAAACGCATGAGACGGCGTGGCGCCGTAAGGCGCCGACTGCCGCGCCTGTTTTTGCGACGCGAAGCTAGTCCTTTAGGGGCGCTGCCTCGCGATTATCTTTTTAATCGCGAAATAGTATCAGCGAAAGCAAAGAAACACCGAAAGCGAGGGAAGAGACGATGAAAAAATTTTTCTCGCAGATCCCGTGCATCCCAAGCGAGCGGCTGGTCCTCAGACAGCTCCGCGAAACGGATGCCGCGGCGCTGAATGAACTGATGCACAGCCCCATGGTATACCGATACCTGCCGACGTTCCTGTTCGAGCGGAACTCCACGGACGCGCGCGAGGTCATCAGCCGCCTGTACGATGAATGCCTGAAGGAGTCGCTGATCCTCGGCGTCTTCATGAATGAAGAGTTCTGCGGCCTGGCCGAGATCTACGGATACCGGGAGGACGCCCGCAAAGTCAGCATCGGCGGCCGTTTTTTGGAACGCTTCTGGGGCCATGGGATCGCGGACGAGGTCATTGCCGCCCTCGTTCGCTATCTGAGAGAGGAAACGGATATCCGGCTCGTCACGGCCAGCACCATGGTCGAAAACAAATCAGTCACCCACGTGATGCAGAAATGTCATTTTGCCCTCGTGGATTCCGGCGTTGAAGAAGACTGGGGCCGACCTCAGCCCACGATCGTCAACAAATGGAGCTTGCCGCTGTAACTGCCACGACAACAAAGCCGCCGGCTGGAGCGTATCCGGCCGGCGGCTCATTTTTATTCAGTTTGTTCCACGCGAAACAGCATCAGGCAGCGCGCTTTTGGCGCTTTTCGCTGCGGCGGAAGACCGCTTCGAGGAAGACGGCGGCGGCGCCGTCGGAGGCGGAGTTGCAGGCCGATTCGAAGCTGTCCTGGGCGATGTCGAACGCCGTGAAC
This sequence comes from Pyramidobacter sp., assembly GCA_017940445.1. GTDB lineage: Bacteria > Synergistota > Synergistia > Synergistales > Dethiosulfovibrionaceae > Pyramidobacter. The sequence continues at coordinate 1,695 of JAGAYQ010000425.1, forward strand.
AGCGCCATCAGGCCGGGGCTGAAGCCCAGCTGCGTTTTGAACAGCCCCGCCGCAGCGGTCACAGCGCCGCCGGGCACACCGGGCGCGACGATGACGACGAGCACGAGGCGCAGGATGAACGGCAGCAGGTCGGCAAACGCCGGCAGCGCG
>JAGAYQ010000426.1 GCA_017940445.1 Pyramidobacter sp.
ACAGACAGTTCACCGCGCCGCGTCCCGTGCCGCCGGCGCAGGCGGCAAGCAGGCAGCTCTTGCCGCTCAGATAATGATTCGTCAGCGCCTCGCAGCGGCGCAGACGGTCGATCAGCGCCTTGAACTGCTCCGTCAGATCGTACCAGTACACCGCCGAGACGAAAACCAGCCCGTCGGCTTTGACCATGCGCTCATAAAGGGCTGCAAAATCGTCGCCGATCACGCACGTCCCCGTCTTTCGACACGTTCCCCAGCCGCGGCCGCAGGCACGGCAGTGCTCCAGCTTCAGGGCGTTGAGCTTGACAGCATCGCTTGCCTGCCACGCTTCGCTCAGCCCTGCAAGCACCGCGTCTTTCGCCGCTGCCGTCAGCCCGTCGTCGTTCGGGCTCGACCACAATACAAGGATCATCTGCGTTTCCCCCTTCTATCCAGTCATGATGATATGACAATCATACCAGAAGCAGAACAGGAATACAAAAAATGCCGGCAGGATGTTTTGCGATCCTGCCGGCGATTTTTCGATTCTGTTGTATGGGCAGCCGCTACCGGCCGTACGCCTGATCCTCGAAGCGCGTGTACTGACGCAGGAAGACGAGCGGAACTTTATCGGTGGGGCCGTTGCGGTTCTTGGCGATGTCGAGCGACGCAGAGCTGTCGTTGCGGGCGTCCTGGTCCTTGGCGTAGTAGCTGTCGCGGTACAGCAGAGCGACAAGGTCAGCGTCCTGCTCGATGGCGCCGGAGTCGCGAAGGTCGGACAGCTGCGGCGTCTTCTCGTTGCGGCTTTCAACCGCACGCGACAGCTGTGACAGGGCGATAACGGGAACTTCCAGCTCACGGGCGATGGCCTTGAGCCCGCGCGAGATCTCGGCCACTTCGTTCTGCTTGTTGTCCATCGTGCGGCTGGCGCTCATCAGCTGGAGGTAGTCGACGACGATCAGCCCCAGCTCGCCGTGCTTGGCCTTGAAGCGGCGCGAGCGGGCCTTCATCTCGATCGTCGTCAGGATCGAGCTGTCGTCGATGTACAGCGGCGACTCGATCAGGGTGGAAGCGGCTTCCTGGAGCAAACGCCAGTCATCGTTGGCAAACGTGCCGTTGATGAGGTCTTGGAGATTGATCCGCGCCTCAGCGCCGAGCAGTCGCATAGCCAGCTGCTCCGCGCCCATTTCCAGGCTGAAGACGAGCACAGGCAGCTTGGTCTTGACGGCCACGTTGCGCGCGATGTTCATCGCCAGAGCGGTCTTTCCCATCGAAGGACGTGCGGCGATGATGTTCAGCGCGCCGCGCTGCAGCCCGCTGGTGAGTCGGTTGATGCCGAAAAATCCCGTGTCGATGCCGGTGAGGCTGTTGTCCTCGCGGGCAAAGGCTTCCTGGATCTTGTCAAAAGTCGGCTTCATGACCTCGGCAAGGCTCTTGAAGTTGGACTCGTTGCGCGTTTTGGAAACTTCAAAGACAAGGCGCTCTGCGTCTTCAAGCAGTTCGCTGAGGTCCTTGCCCTCTTCGTAGCCCATGCGCGTGATGGCGTTGCCAGCAGAGATCAGACGGCGGCGCACAGCCTTGTCGCGCACGATGCGGGCATGGTACTCGGCGTTGGCTGCCGTGGGCGTGCTGTCGACAATAGCCGCGAGGAACGACTGGCCGCCGAGCTTTTCGAGCAGGCCGCGGTCGGACAGCTCGGCGCTGAGCGTGAGCATGTCGACGGGCTTGCTGCGCTGCGTCATCTCGAGGATGACGTTGTAGACGTCGCGGTAGTTGAGATCATAGAAATCGTCGGGCGACAGAAACTCAGTCACGTCGACGAGCGCGTCGCGGTCGAGCAGGCAGGAGCCGAGGACAGCGCGCTCAGCTTCGAGGTTGCTTGGCGGCAGCCGGTCGAAAACTTCGTCGGGCATGTTTTACTGAGCTTCGACGGAAAGGGTCATCGGGCAGTCGACGCCGGTGTACAGCTTCAGGCTGAGAGGATACGCGCCCAGAGCCTTGACCACGCCGTCGATCTTCACGTTCTTCTTGTCGAGCTCGACGCCGTACTGCTCTTTCAGTGCGTCGGCAGCCTGAGCTGCGGTGACGCTGCCGAACAGGCGTCCGCCCTCGCCGCAGCTAACTTTGACGCGCACGACCTTGCCGCTGATGCGCGATTTCACGGCCTCGGCCTCGGCGGTGAGACGGGCGTCCTTGCGCTCCGCCGCAGCGGTCTTGTCCTTCATGACATTCATGTTCTGCGCAGTGGCTTCCTCAGCCAGCCCGCGGGAGAACAAAAAGTTGCGCGCGTAGCCGTCAGAAACCTCGACGACCTGATTCTTCTTGCCCAGCTTGCGGACATCCTCTTTCAAAATGACTTTCATTTTATCTTCTCCTTCCGAATCGGTCTCTGAAATTGAAGCACATGTCAAACATCCCTGCATACGTCACCAGCTGAGACAGCAGCGGCATGAAGAACGCCAGCACCAGGATAGCGTTGCGTCCGAAGCCGCGGATGTTTTTGCTCTCCAGCCACCAGGCGACGAACGACAGCCCCTGGAGGATGAACAGATACTGCACCAGCAGTGTGACATTGAGCGAGGCGCGCGTCAGGAACGCGAGCTGCGGATACCGCGCCCCCAGCATCGAACAGATGATGCAGGCCGCAAACGCCCAAAGCACGCTCGGCGGGAAACGCCAGTCGGTAAAGGGCGGCAGCTTGGGCAGCTCGATATGACTGAGGCGCTTGATCACCTTGCCGGAGACCCAGTAGCAGATCAAGCAGTCCATCACGGCGGCCATGATGAAGATGGCCGGCACGATCAGCGGCACGATCTTGAGCATCTGCTCGAACTGAGCGCGCATCTCCGGCGAGACGGTGATGCCGGGCAGGCCGCCGATCATGTCGAGCGCCTTCTGCACGCTGGGCAGGTCGAGGTTCATCGGGTTGATGCCGGTCACGTAGAACATGATAACAGCCAGACTCAGCTTGCACGCCAGCGAGACGAGCGAACCCCAGCCGATGATCTCGATCGCGTTCGTTTTCAGCTCGATGATGCGGCCCAGAGCAAGAGCCATCAGCGCAAAGCCGAGCGCGTACGACAGCGCCGAGACAGGGCCGGAGACAAGCATCGCCAGCAGCGATCCGACGATGAGCGAGACGAGCCCCATCTTCAGATCGTGGCGCATTTCCAAAATCACAAGCGGCACGGGGCTGAGGAAGATCAGTCCAAGCCCCAGAAGCGGGATGAAATTCGCGCCCAGATACAGGACAACGGAAAGTCCCGTCAGAAGGGCAGCTTCCGTGAGACCGCGGGCATTCGTCATAGGCGTTAGCTCTCCTTTCTTCGCGCACTCAGCAGACGCTTTCGCGCGAAACGGGTAAAAAAAGAGAGAGGAAACGATATAGACGCTCCTCTCTCGCAAAAAACGTTGTTTACTCAGCGGTGTAAGGCAGAAGAGCCATGAAACGGGCGCGCTTCACGGCGATCGTCAGCTGACGCTGATGCTTGGCGCAGTTGCCGGTCACGCGGCGGGGAATGATCTTGCCGCGCTCGCTGACGTACTTCTTCAGACGCTCCACGTCTTTGTAATCAACATGTTCGATCTTATCGACGCAGAAGAAGCAGACCTTGGGACGGCGCTTGCCGTTCGATCTCTTCTTCATGGGACCGTTAAAGGGCATGATTGACTGACCTCCTTCACAAAACTTCAATCCAGGGTGCGCCCCTGTGCTTTCACGACGCGCTGTTTCCACAGCGACGCCGCGCTGATGTCGCTAAAAGGGAATATCGGCCTCGTCGTCGCTCTGCGGAGCGGGCGTGGAGACCGGGTCGAGCTCGGAAATATCCATCGGGAACGCGTCGCCGCCGAACCCGCCGCCGCTCTGCTGCGGCTGCGAATTGCGGTAGCTCTGCGGCGCCGAAGCGGCGCTGCGCTGCTGATAGCCGCCGCGATCCTGATACGAGCCGCTCCGTTCCTGATTTCCGCCGTAGGACGAATTGCCCTGATACGAGCCGCCGTTGCCGCCGTTATCATCGCGGCGGGGCCCGACGAACTGGAAGTTGTCGGCAACGATCTCAGTCACGTAGCGCTTCTCGCCCGTCTTCGACTCATACGAGCGCGTGTTGATGCGGCCTTCGACGAGAACGCCGGCGCCCTTTTTCATATAGCGCTCGCAGGTCTCGGCGGCCTTGCCCCACACGACAACGGGAATGAAGTTGACCTCTTCGCGAAGCTCGCCGTTGGCGTCCTTCCACGAACGGTTGACGGCGACGGAGAACGAAGCGACGGCCTTCTGCGTGGCCGTGTAGCGGATCTCAGGATCACGGGCCACGTTGCCCATGATGATCGCTCTGTTAAACCCTCTCATAAGACATGCACCTGCTTACTCGTCAACAGCAATGGTCAGATGACGGACGACAAACGGACGCAGGCCAAGGACGCGGCTGAGCTCCTTGAGCTGATCGGGCTCGCTCTTGAACTCGACGACGGCGTAGATGCCCTCGGTCAGCTTGTCGATCTCGTAAGCAAGACGGCGCTTACCCCAAACATCGGTCTTTGTGACCTCACCGCCAAGCTTGGCAATGAGCTCCTCAACGGCCTTGACTTCCACGCTGTGGTCCTCGACGGTGGGATTGATGATCACCATCATCTCATACGAACGTACCACGCGCAACACCTCCTCCCTCTGGACTGTCGGCCCCTCATGGGGCAGGGAACTGCAAGAAAGGATTATACACTTATCCGCGAAAGAGCGCAAGTTTTTTCTGCGCGCTCCTGCTCCGTTTTACAACCGCAAACGTAAAGAAATATTTTCGTTTATAAAAAATCCGTCTTCGCGTGAGAAGACGGATTTTTTTCACGAACAATTTCAGATCGTTCAGTCCTCGCGGCCGAAGATCAGCGCCAGCACGGCGGGGAAGCCTGCCACGATATAGGCGTCGCGGATGCTCTTGGCGATCAGGTTGCCCCAGTGGGGACCGAACTGAGCCACCATGGGCGATTTGAGGTTATTGACGATGAAAAGCAGCGGCACAAGGCCGAGCAGGCAGACTGTGACTGCCTTGGCCGAAGTTCCGGGCGCGCGGAAGCGGATCCAGTGCTTCTCGACAAAACGAGCGGCGAAGAACGCGATCAGCCCGCCAATGTCGCCATAGGCGTCGTTCAGCATCTTCTGCGGATCGACGAGCAGACGACCGTCGACATAATCGAGCGGATAGGACTTGTAGTTGACGTAGACGAGCGCAAGCACGCTGAGGACAAATCCCCAGACCAGATAGAGGTCTTCCTTGCCGGGATTCGCCTCAAAATAGGCGCTCAGCCGCGTGACTGTCCACAGGCAGCAGACGCCGAGCAGCAGGCCGACAAGCACGTCCTGCGGCGTATGCACGCCCAGATAGTTGCGCGAAAAGCCCGTCAGCAGGAGCATGACGACGCACAGCCACGACAGAGCGCGGTGCCTGTTCCACTGCCACGAGGCAAGGCCGCCGTAGAGCGGCGTCGCCGTCGTCGTATGGCCGCTGGGGAACGAATAACCTCCGGCCGATTGGATCGCGTTGTTGGCCGGCACAATGCGCGGATCGCGGATCCAGGGGCGATAGACGCAGGCGCACAGCTTGATGACGGCGTTGATCCCCACGCACAGTCTGGTGGCGAAGATCACGCGCAGCCCCGCTTTTTTGTCCATGCACCAGTAGATGAACACGGGGACGAACAGCAACTCGCGCACGGCAAAATGCGAAAGCCACGACATCAGCGGCGTCAGCGCGTCGCCAATGGCAATACGGAAATCCTGAAGAAACAGCAGATATGCAATATCCAAAACAATCCAATCCTTCCACTAATATATTACGTCAGGCTGATTTCCTTCAGCCAGTCACGCATCAGAGCGAGCATCTCGCGCCAGGCCATCGAAGTGACGGCCAGCCCCGCACCGGTTGGGATAAAATGAAACAGACGCCATTGCGAACTCCTCACCAGGCTTGGCGCAGGAGAAGCGCACACCTCAAAATCCGCCATCAGCGACCTGGCGCAGAGCATCGCCCGCGTGGTATGAAAACGGTCGGTGACGAGGCACACAGCCGGCCGCGCTTTTTCGTCAGGATAGAGACGGCGCAGCAGCTTCGCGCTCTCGCGGACGTTTTCGCGCGTGTTGAGCGAATAAGGCTCCATAAGAAACGGCGTATCGCCCAGCCAGCGGGCCATCACAGGCGCTTCGATGCCCGACAGCATCAGCGTCGAGCCGCGGCGCTCGTCAGCCAGCTTGCGCGCACGCCTCAGCCGGCGCTGCGACGAGATCGAAGGCTGATAGATGTCGCCCTCAGCCACAGCGCCGCCGCCGAGCACCACGAAAACGACGGACTTCTGTCCGTTCAGCGCCGGCTGTCGCTCAGCCAGCCGTTCCAGAAAGGAGAGCAGCGTCTTGCCGCAGAAATCGGTGCAGGCGAACGCGAACAGCAGCGTCAGCAGCAGCGCGATGCCGCGCCTGCGTTTTTTCAGCCACGAAAGCGGAACGGTCATCGTCAGCACGTTCGCGCCCAGAAACAGCCCCAGCGGCGAGAGCAGCGCAGTCAGCAGCGTCGAAAAGAAATACGCCGCCTGCGTCATGGCCGCAGCTGAAGACGCTCGCTCGTATGCGTGTTCAGATACGCTTCCAGGCGCACCCGGCTCATGCGGATATGCGCCCCCATGGCCTCGCGCACGCGCTCCTCATCGTGTGCCAGCAGCGCCTCGATGATCTCCACATGCCCCTCGGCCAGCCGCTTGATATAGTCGGGATCGCCCAGCGAATAGGGACGGTAGAGGTTGATCACGTCCACCAGCTCCTGGAGCGAATTCATCAGGAAGCGGTTGCCGGAGGCCTGATAGATGAAAGCATGGAAGCGCCGGTCCTCCTCGAGGTATTTCTGCGGGTCGGTGCTGTTGTCCATCTGGCTGAAGATCTCGAGGAACTCCTTCAGCTCCTTCTCGGGCGGATTGGCGGAAACGAGCGCGGCCGCGAATTTCTCCAGCTCTTCGCGGAGCTCGTACAGCGCGCCGGCGTCGCTGATCGACGGCAGCGAGACGTACGCGCCCTTGCGCGGCGTCAGCGTCACCAGTGACGTCTTCGCAAGCTGGCGGATCGCCTCGCGCACCGGCGTGCGCGACACGGCCATCTTCTCAGCAAGCTCCACTTCGGAAAGCTTTTCACCGGGCTTGATGATGCCGCTCACGATCGCCTGCTTGATCTTCTCATACACGATCTGGCGGAGATCCATGTTCTTTGCAGGATGCAGCGGATTGTACATCGTTGTGCTCCTTTATAAAAATGGGATTCCTGATCAAAGTTTTTTCAGTGTATTTATTATACAGAAAACAATTTTTTCTGCAACACAAAAACGGCGGAAAGCGTTTGACTTTCCGCCGTTTTTTCGCGATGGCCTAGTACTCCGAGAAGCGGGCGTCCATCGCCGCCAGGTATTCTTCCTTCGTATAGATCGGCTTGAAATGATCGAGGATCCCGTGCGCGCCTTTAGCGCCGTCGCAGAGCAGGTCGATCACCGTGCTCAGCAGCGCCTTGGCCGAGTCGAGCACAGCCGCGTCGAAATCGGTCAGGTGGAATCCCGCCGAGTGCAGCGCGCCGAGCGAGCCGCCGGCCGAGGGGTGAATGCCGGGCATGAGGTGGCAGATGTCGCCCATATCGGTCGAGGCCGAGAAATACGACTTGGTGTCGACGTTTTCAGCGCCCGCCAGTTCAGCGGCGTTTTTGGCGAACAGCGCGTTCAGGTCCTGATTGACGGCCAGCGGCATGTCGCCGGGGATGCTGGTGAAGTGGAACTTGCAGCCCAGCGCGTCTGCGCCGCTCTTGAACGCCTTCTCCACCTTGGAGAACACTTCGTCGATCGTAGCCGCCGAAGCCGCGCGCACGTAGCCCTCCAGGCGCACATCATCGGGAACGCTGTTCACCGAGTCGCCGCCCTTGGTGATGATAAAGTGGACGCGCACGTGGTCGTTGTCGCGGAACGTCTCGCGCAGCGCATTCACGGCGTTGATGCCGGCCACGGCCGCGTAGAGCGCGTTGATGCCCTGATCGGGCGCAGCCGCCGCATGAGCCTGCTTGCCCTCGTAGCGGACCATGAAGACGCGGAAGCCGTTGCCGTGATAGGGAACGGCAAATCCCTTGTGCTCCGCGAACTCGCCCGCGTGGATCATCATCGCCATGTCAACGTCGTCAAACTCGCCCAGACGGACGAACTCGGGCTTGCCGCACAGATAGCGGATCTTGCCCTCGTCGCGCATCTTCTTGCGGCGGTCGATCTCGATGAACTCCTCGGCAGGAACGGCCATCAGCGCGACCGAACCGTCGAGCTCGTCCATGATGCCGCTCTTTTTCAGCGCCGCTGCCGCCGTGAGGATGATCGACGTCTGGAGATTGTGACCGCAGCTGTGCGAGGCGCCGTCCACGGGGTTGGCCTGCGGATGGTTGCGGCAGACGATGCCGTCCAGCTCGCCGATCAGAGCCACTTTCGGCCCCTTGTTCGTGCCGATGTCCGTCCGCAGTCCGGTGAGAGCGATGTTCTTCTTCACGTTCAGCCCCAGCGACTCCAGGCGCTCGGCCAGCTTGCCGCTCGTCCTCGTCTCGTGGAAGCCGAGCTCCGCGTTGGCGGCGATGTCGTCGGTATACTCGCGCACCCACGCGCCGGAGGCGTCGACCGCCTCAAAAACCTTTTTCTTCAAAAGTTCAGCCTTGCTCAATCAAAAGACCTCCTTAGAACAGAACTGGAAATCGAGGAGACACTGATTAAATAAGCCCGATGCACTGCCGAGGAATTTCGTCGACTGACAAGGAGAAGCGAAGAGGCATAGCGGGGCTATGGTGATGAGCTTCGACGCAGCCAGGCGGCGAAAGACCCGGCAGGGCGCGGGCGAATTAATCAGCGTCTCCTCAAATCTACTGCGCCATCATACCACGATTCGGCCCAAATGGGCAAAAGTTTCGAAAACGGCGCAGGCGAAACAAGCGCGAGGCTTATCCGTTTTTCTCAGCCAGCAGCCACGATTTGACCCTGTTTTTCGGGACGGCGTATCTGGCGGCCAGCTCTTCGGCGATCTTCTTCACCGGCTCGCCCTGTGCGCGCTTTTCGAGCGCTTCAGCCTGCCAGGCGTCATCATCCAAGGCTTCGTCGGGCTGCGCAGGAGCGACGACGAGGACCAGCTCGCCCTTGACGCCGTCGTCGAGGCTGGCCAGGACCGAGGCAAGCGTGCCGCGGCGGGCTTCCTGATACATTTTGCTGATCTCGCGCACCAGCGCGCAGGGGCGATCGCCGAGCACCTCCAGGAAGTCCTCCATCTGCTTGGCAGCCTTGTGCGGAGACAGATAAAAAACAGCCGTAAAAGGATGATCTTTCAGTTTTTCAAGCGCCGTGACGCGCTCGCCTTTGGCGTCGGGCAGAAAGCCGATAAACGAGAACGGCTGCGGGACCAGCCCGGACAGCAGCACAGCGGGCACGAACGCCGTCGCGCCCGGCAGCACGTCGACGGGGAACCCCGCGTCGATCGCCGCTTTCAGCGCCACCTCGCCGGGGTCGGACATGCCGGGAGTGCCCGCGTCGCTGATGACTGCCACGCGCTCGCCCTTTTCCAGGCGCGCCAGCAGCTCGTCTACGCGGGACTGTTCATTGAACTTCTGATAGCTCATGAGCGGCTTTTTGATGCCGTAGTGGTTCAGCAGCAGCCCGCTGCGGCGCGTGTCCTCACAGGCGATGAGATCGGCATTTTTCAGCTCTTCGAGCGCGCGCAGCGTGATGTCGCCCAGATTGCCGATGGGCGTGGGGATCAGGATCAGCGGCATGAAGGTCCTCCCTTTTCTTCTTTCGATTCCGGCGCCTGCGGCCAGGCCGTGCGGAACAGCATCTCCACAAGCATGAAGCCGAGCACGATGCCCAGACAGGTGAGCGCCAGCGATGAGCCTTTCTGCGCGGCCAGTTCGGCGTCTCCCATGACGAAGCCGTACATCATCGCGTACAGCGCAGCGCCGGGGATCACAGGGAAGATCGCCACCGTCTGGAAGATCGTCACCGGGGATTTCTGCGCGCGCGAAAGAAGCAGCGCCAGAGCGGCGCACACAGCCGAAGACGCCAGCGCGCCCCAGAACTCACTGCCGCTGGCAGCAGACGCGCCCAGATACGCGCTCCACGTCACCATAGCGCCAAGGACGCACCCGGAAAGATGCCGGAGTTTGACGTGGGACCAAAGCGCAAAGCCCAGGCAGCCCACAGCCGCGGCGATCATCTGCAGCCCCGGCTGCGGATTCAGCGACATCAGACCGCTTGCCCCCGCGCCGAACAGCCGCAGCGGCAGGGCGATGCCCAGAGCGATGCCGCCGGCGCCGACGAGCGAGAGAACGATGTTCAGCAGCCCCGAGAGCGTGTCCTGATGAACCAGATCGCGCACGCCGTTCGTCACGCCCAGTCCGCTGATGAGCATCATCACCACGCCGGCAGCGATAGGGCCGGCATGCTCGCCAAAGCCGGCTTTGACCGAGAGGAGAATGAACGCTTCCGACAGGCATGAGATGATAAAGTTGACGATCAGCGGATTGCTCTGGCGCGCCCCGACCGTGCGGATCAAAAACGCCACAAGCAGCGATGTGCAGGCTGCCGCAGCAGCGTCGCGCGCACCGCAGTTGAAAAAGACGCCGAACCCCGCCCCGGCAAGGGCCGCTGACAGATAGACCAGCCAGGCCGGCGCCGGCGGCGAGTCCATGATCTGCGCCAGACACACGGCAAAGCAGCCTGAGTCCATGGCCTGCGAACAGACCTGACGAGAAAGAGCGTTCAGTTCGTCAAGCCGGGCAAAATCAACGCCGCCGCGGCGGATATGGCGGATCTGCGTCATGATCGCTCCGTCGGGAGCCGTCACCGTCGCCTGAATATTGCTCGGGATCACCCAGATATTGCACCGGACAAAGCCGAAAGCCGCCGCGAGGCGGTACAGACTGTCCTCCACGCGGTGCGTTTCCGCTCCGCTTTGAAACAGAGCGACGCCGAAATCAAGGATCAGCGCCAGATCTTTATCCTCGGCCACTAGAACGCCTCCTTCTCCGTAAAATCGCGCTCAGTATAGCGCCCTCGCGCGGATTCGGTCAAGCCGGCCCCGCGACTTTGCGAAATGCTATTGACATGTCAACCTGTCGTATGATACACTCCTGCCGTCAGCAATTTGACATATCAACATATCGAAACAGATTTTTCACACGGTGCAGAAAGCGCGATCGGGCCGCGAACGCTTCACCCGGCCGGGGACGAACGGCTGATCGCTTTTTTGCACACTCCCGCTCACAGCGCACTTCGCAGCGGCAGAGCGGATCATTTCAAGGGGGAGCAGCAATGATCTACTTCAAGTACAAGCAGGACCACAACGTTCAGGTAAACGGCGACGGGCGCAAAGTGCTCTACGTCGACATCCAGCCGGAAAAGGCATGCATCTTCAACTGCATCGTCTGCACGCGCGGCCAGACGAAGTATCAGGGCGAATGGCACGACTTCGGACCGCACGAGGAGTCGCTGGCCGACCTTCGCGCCAAGATCGCCGAGGTCAAGCCTGACATCGTCGAGATCTACGGTCAGGGCGACATCCTCACAAACGTCCATCTGGAGGAGATCATCGACTGCATCCACGGCGAAGGGAAGCCCGTCCGCCTGATCACCAACTGCTACCTGCTCGGCATCGGCGAGCACATGCGCGTTGTCTGCAAGTGCGAGGAAGTCGTCGGCGCGTTCGGCATCGTCGACGAAGAAGCGTTCAAGAAATACCACCGTCCGCTGCCGGAGCTGAATTTCTCGGCCGAGAAGCAGACGGAAAGCCTGGTCAACTTCTGCAACAATTACAAGGGCAAGTTCAAGCTGCGCGTGTTCTTCAGCAAGGGTTTCAACGACAGCGACGAGACAGTGGCCAAGATCAAGGGCATCCTCGAGCGGCTCACGTTCGACTCGCTCTGGGTCATCAGCACCAGCAAGCTCACCGTGGACGACGGCCGCATCGCCGAGGTCGCCCGCGAACTGCACGCTGACGAGTGATAATTGCTTCACACCGATTTTTCATCCTGAGTTCAATCTGGAAGGAGTTTTTTTCACATGGAATTCGCAAAAATGGTCCCGCAGCCCAAGATGCTGATCGTCATCGCGCTGTATTTCGTCATCGTCTTCATCTTCGCCTATCTCGCGCGCACCAAGCAGAACCGGCAGAGCATCAAGGACTTCGCTCTCGCCGGCAAGGGGCTCGGATCCTTCGTCCTCATGGCCACGTTCATGGCTTTGTGGATGGGCGGCGGCGCCGTGGCCGGCAGCATCAACTCGATCGCCTACACGACCGGACTGTTCCCCTCCATCTGCTACGCTTCCGGCAGCATCCTCGCCATCGTCATCCTCTTCGCTATCGGGCCGCTGGTGCGCAAGCGCGGCAAGATGACGACAGCCGCCCTCATCGAAGACAGCTACGGCACCGGCGCCCGCGTGATCTCGGCGGTCATCATCGCGCTGGCCAGCTTCTCGATCGTGTCGTATCAGCTGCGCGCCATGGGCATCGTGCTCAACGCCACGACCGGCTTCGACGTTGACACGCTGACTGTCATCTCCTGCGTGGCGATCATCATCGCTACAGCTTCCGGCGGCCTCAGCTCGGTGGTCAAGATCGACGCGTTCTCTGTCATCATCATGCTGGTCGGTCTGGTCTGCGCCGGCGCCTATGTCTACACCAATATCGGCGGCTGGGACTGGGTGATGGAGCGCACCGCACAGATCGCCCCCAAGGGGCTGACGTTCACGGCCGGCTGGACGGCCAGGGATTATCTGGCCAACTACGCTCCCGGCTTCCTGCTCGCCCTCGGCGACCAGAACCTGTATCAGCGCATGGCGGCCGCCAAGGAGGACAAAAGCGTGCAGATCGGCATGATCGGCTGGGCTCTGGGCACGATCATCGTTCTGCCTTCGGTCTCGGTGCTGTCCTACATCGGTCGTCTGTATTTCGGCGGCAACATCATCGCCTCGCAGTCGTTCATCGCGCTTTCCACCGTGTGCCCCTGGATCGTCGGCGGGCTGATGATGGCTTCGTGCACGGGGTTCATCCTCACCACGGGCAACTCGTACCTGCTGGCGGGCGCTACGAATATCGCCACGGACGTGTTCACTCATTTCAAGAAGGACGCTTCGGAGTCACAGGTCGTCTTCGTCACCAAGCTGACCATCGTCATCTGCGGCGCGGCGTCGCTGTTTTTGCTGAAATTCTTCCCCAGCATCCTCGCCATTCAGTACTGGTCGATGACGATCGCCGGCGCCGGCATCACGCCCTCGCTGCTGGCCAGCGTCGTCTGCCCGAACAAGGTCACCAAGTGGGGCGGCATCGCCTCCATGGTAGGCGGCACGGCGCTGACGATCGGCTGGGAGATGGCCGGTCACCCCTTCGGCCTGGCTACGGTGCTCGTCGCCTTCCCCGTCTCGGTGATTCTGCTTGTCGTCGTGTCCGCGATCACGAAAAAGAACTAGTCCCCTCTCGGCGGCGCTTTTCGGGCGTTTATGCCCCCGGAGAGCGCCGCTCCTTTTTGAATATTATTCGGAGGTCATACCATGGATCCCAAGCCGCAGGAATTATATTGACAGATCGATAGAAGAGCGGCGCTCTCCGGGGGCATTATACGCCCGAAAAGCGCCGCCGAGAGGGGACTAAGGAAACGCTGATTAATTCGCCCGCGCCCCACCGGGCCTTTCGCCGATTGGCTGCTCGCGAAGCTCA
>JAGAYQ010000427.1 GCA_017940445.1 Pyramidobacter sp.
CATCTCGATCTCCTCGGGGCTCTTGCGCATCCGCAGCAGCGTGAACAGGTTGCTGCCGGGCACGAACTCCGAAGCCGGCGTCGCCAGACGGATCAGGTTGAACGTGCGGAACTCGAACGTGTCGTCGATGGCGATGCGTCCGCCCACGCAGCCCAGCTCCGCCAGGATGCCCTTCACATAGGCCAGCATGTCGATGCCGTCGGTCCAGAAACGCTTGTCCTCCACTTCGCAGGCGCGCGACGCCATGTCATAGATCTTCGGCACCGCCATAATCGGCTTGCCCTGCTGCGGTACGAAGACGACCTGGAAGCGCTCGTCCTTATGCGGCGCGTACCCCGTCATGTAGAACAGATTGGGCGAGTTGCAGATCGCCACGCAGTCCACATTCTGCTCAGCCATCGTCTTCTGCAAAGCGGCAAAGCGCGTTTCGTGAAGTTTGTTCATGTGTAAAGACTCCTTTTCGATAAATTGAAGGGAAGATCCCCGGAAGGACCGCCCCGAAAAACCGTAAAAGAACGATCACAGCACCCGTTCTAGGATGGTGTAGAAAATGTGAGCGAAAACGCCGGCTCCCAGTCCGCCGATGGTGTGGCAGAGGATCGCATGGCCGGTGAGCCTGCGGCACTTCAGCGCGTCCATCATCGCGACATGCGTGCTCAGGTACCCGCTCCAGCACATGCACATGGCAGTGAACACGGCGATGTCGTGTGCGTGGATCGCTCCTGATTTTACCATTTTTGGGACAAGTCCGATAGCCGCTCCCGCAGATCCGAGCGCCGTGATCGGGACGGCGACGCACTGCGGCGACGAAAAACCGAACAGGGGCCGCAGCGCGAAACTGAGCTTGTCGGCCAAAGCCGGGAGGAACGCGACGCCTTCAAACGCCCTGCCTGAGTATCCTCCCTCGCCGGGGCCGTTCGTGATGAGCATCACAAGCGTGCAGATGATCAGCACGCCGGGGATGATCGAAAGTCCTACCTTGACGCCGGAACTGCCGCCCTCGAGTGCCGCGTTGAGGATGCGTTCGCCCGCGTTGCCCTCGTGGATCGTACGGTACTGCATCATGTCGATGCCCTCGACGGCGTTGCTCGTCACGTCCCAAGCGTCGCCCAGGAGCTTTCGGCTTTTGACGAGGAACAGCCGTGTCGAGATGACGCTGCCGGCAACTGCGCCGAGATTGCCGATCAGCGCGGCAGCGACAAAGCTTTCGCGCTCCGTGGAAAGACCGATCATGAACACCGTCACGATCATGCCCATGCCGAACGCCGTGCCAATATTCGTCAACGCCGGGATCTGGAATCTGCGGAAATATTTGCGGAAGCCTTCGTCATTGCACAGCGTGAGGATCGCCGGATTGTCAGAGAGGTAGCAGGTGAAGATGCTGATGACGCTAGCGCCGGGCAGACCGTACAGCGGTTTCATCAGCGGCGAGAGCAGCCTGTTGAGCAGCGCGATCACGCCAAACTCGGAGAGCAGCGCTGCCGCCGCACCGGCGATCACCGCGATCGCCATGATGTAAAAGCATGTGTTGAGCAGCAGCGACGACGCAGTGTTGAGCATCGTATTCACCATGTTCACGCCGCCCATCCGCGAAGCCACGATCCCGAACGCCGCGCCTGCCACGCCGAGGAATACGAACGTTTCGGTGCTGACCGCCTTTTTCAGAGGCAGGGCTCCCGGTCTGCGGATGACTGTACGTTCGCCTTCGGACGGTCTGTCCGGCTGCTCGAAGACCGCTGTCTCGACTTCATTCGTCAACTCTGTCATAAAGCATGACCCCCGTTGTGAGCAAATTGATATCATCTAAAAATGCGATTGTCTTATCGACGCGACAAGTATAAAATGAAAATCAGCAAAAAAAACGCCTATTTCTTCTGTTAAACATGAGTTTTTGGCATGTATTCCAGGAGGGATCATTGATGAATATCGACAAACTGAAAATATTTACGCAGTCGGCCTTTCTTGGCAGTATTACGGAGGCTGCCGCGTCGCTCGGCTACACGCAAAGCGGCGCCAGCCATCTGCTCACCTCACTGGAGACTGAGCTGGGAGGGATCAGGCTGCTCACGCGCAGCCGCAGCGGCTGCCGTCTGACGGTCGAAGGAGAGCGGCTGCTGCCGCTTATCGAACAGATCGTGTGCACTCACGGACGTCTGATACAGGAAGCGCGAACGCTTGCGGGCGGTCTGACGCGAACCTTGCG
>JAGAYQ010000428.1 GCA_017940445.1 Pyramidobacter sp.
CACAGAGCACTGCGCGTGATCGTGAAGCCGGAGAGCATGAAATAGATGATCGCCACGAGCGGCAGCACGAGATGGCCCTGTTTGAGGATCAGCGGCTTTGCCGGCGGCAGCTTCTCCTTCGGCAGACCGCGAAGCCCCTTGCGCCGCGCCTCAAAATCGACCATGATCCAGATGCCGGAGAAATACAGCACCGCGGGAATCAGCGCCACGAGCATCAGCCGCGAATACGGCACGCCCACCGACTCTGCGATCAGGAACGCCGCCGAGCCCATCACCGGCGGCATGATCTGCCCGCCCGTCGAAGCCGCCGCCTCGACCGCGCCGGCAAATTCCGGCTCGTAGCCGAGCGACTTCATCAGCGGGATCGTGAACGAGCCCGTCGAGACCGTGTTCGCCACCGACGAGCCGGAAACCGTTCCCTGCAAGGCCGACGAGAGCACCGCCACCTTGGCCGGTCCGCCCACGGCGCGCCCGGCCAGCGCGTTGGCCAGATCGATAAAAAACTGGCCGATGCCCGTCTTCTCAAGACAGGCGCCAAACATGATGAACAGAAAGATGTACGTCGAGCAGACACCGATCGGATTGCCGATCACGCCCTCCGTCGTGATAAACAGATGCGTGATGATCCGCGGCAGATGATAGCCGCGCTGCGCGAGAAATCCCGGCATCGCCAGATGGATCGCTCCGC
The DNA here is from genome assembly GCA_017940445.1 of Pyramidobacter sp. Lineage (GTDB taxonomy): Bacteria > Synergistota > Synergistia > Synergistales > Dethiosulfovibrionaceae > Pyramidobacter. The sequence continues at coordinate 689 of JAGAYQ010000428.1, forward strand.
GCGAGCCGGCCAGTCCGTAGAGGATGAAGCACACCGCAATGATCACGATCGGCGGTCCGACCACGCGCCAGCACGCCGTGAGCACCAGCAGGATGCCCAGCCCCGCCATGATCGTATCCGTCTGCGTGTAATCGCCCGCGCGCAGCTGCAGCGGCTTGAAGTTCCAGATGAAATAGCCGATCACTGCCAGGAACGCCAGCGCGCAGATCACGTCGAAAATATTGACGCGGCGGCGGCTCGACTTCTTCGTCGTCGGGTAGATGATGAACGCCAGACTGATCGCAAACCCCAGATGACCGTAGCGCAGGATCTGCTGCGGCAGCCGTCCCGACAGCGAGGCATACAGCTGAAACAGGGCAAAAGCCGTGAGCACGGCCGTCAGCGCCGTCTTGGCAGCTCCTTCAAAAATCCGATAGCGCGAATCGCGCTCAAGTTCAGAAAGGTCAATTTCTTTCACCACGTTTTTCCGATTCCAAAAGCTCAAAGACCCAGCACCTCCCATAAAAAGCAAGCGAAAAAAACAGGCGGCCGCCAGCAGCGCGGACCGCCCGTTCGCATATCTCATACTCATGCGCGATCAAAGCGCTGATCGCGCGGCCGCGCCCCTAAAGGACCAGCTCCGCGTCGCAAAATCAGGCGCGGCAGTCGGCGCCTGACGGCGCCACGCTGTCTCATGCATTTTTCGATGCGCCTTCGACGCTATAAAACGGCTAAAAGATGTTAGCTGTTTTAACGAAAAACTGTATCAGAATGTCCGTTCGATTACTTGCCGGGGACCTTCAGGCCCTTCTCCTCGTAGAACTTCGCCGCGCCCGGATGCACGTTGCCGGGAATGCCGCGGAACGCGCCTTCGAGCGACATGTAGTCCGCCTTCTTGTTCAGAGCGCGAACCTCGTCAAGGTGATCGTACAGCGCCGCTGTCATCGCGTACACGTCGTCCGCGCTGATGTCCTTCAGCACCACCAGCATCGACATCACCGCCACCGAGGTGACAGGATGGCCCAGGTTGTACTGATCGTCAGGCGTCGTGAACGGCGCGTAGAACGGATATTTTTCGCCGATCAGCTTGAGATGCTCTTCGTCGATCGAGATCACTTCGATCTTGCCCGTCAGCGACAGCTCCGTCACGTTCGCGTTCGGGTAGCCCGAGCACATGAAGAACGCGTCGATCTGATCGTCCTGGAGCGCGTTCTTACCCTCCGACTGGCTGAGGAAACGCTCGTCGATATCGTCATAGTTCATGCCGTAGATGCCGAGGATCTGGCGCGCCGCCACCTCGTAGCCGGAACCGACCGCGCCCACGCAGATGCGCTTGCCGCGCATATCGGCCACGCTCTTGATGCCCGACGACTTGCTCGCCACGATCTGCACCATTTCAGGATAGCAGGCCGTGATCGCCGCGTAGTTCGTCACCGGATTGCCGGCGAACTGCTCGATGCCGCTCAGCGCGTAGCTGTTCACATCCGTCTGGATCAGCGCCATCTCGTTCTCTTCCTTCTTGAGCAGGCGCACGTTCTCCACCGAGCCGCCCGTCGAGCTGACCGTGATGTTCGAGCCCGTGTGCTTGTTGATCACCTGCGCCAGCACGCTGCCGAAGCTGTAATAATTGCCAGTCGCGCTGCCCGTGCCCATCAAAAAGCTGCCGTTCACCTTGCCGTCGGCCGCAAAGGCGCAGCCGGCCGCACACATCGCTGCCGCAGCTGCTGCCGCGGCAAAGAACTTTTTCGCGTTCATGTTCAATAATTCCTCCTCGTTCTTGATACGACAGAAAACGATTCCGCTGCTCTGTCGATTTTTCTACAGTATACACGAATTTTATATTTACGCAAGATGAACATATAAATTTAAATGTCAGGGGCGAATGTGAACACGCGGCTCCCTTTCGTGCACATAAAAACCCGCCCCCGCTGCGGCATGCTGAAAAATTTTCAGCCGCTGGCAGCGGGGGCGGGTTTTGTTATGATGCGACTCTCTTGTTCTTCACGAAAGAAACGCTACTGGATCTCCGCGTGTCCCAGCGTCACGCGCTCGCGCACGTAGTTGGGAAGCAGCTTGG
>JAGAYQ010000429.1 GCA_017940445.1 Pyramidobacter sp.
CGTGCTGACATGTGGCTGATCCGGCCGATGATCTACCTGACCGAGCACCAGATCCAGAGCGAGCTCGACCGCCTGGGCGTGGCGACTTCGCAGCACTGCTGCAAATACGGCGCCTACACGGAACGCTCGCGAACCAAGTCGCTGATCGCCGACCTGAAACCGCGTTTTCCCGATATCCGGCAGTGCGTGCTCCACGCGCTGGAGAACCATCAGGAAAACGACGCCTGGACAGCCACGCCGCGCATGTATTTCGGCGTGCATGAGTCGGAAACAGCAACGCCGGACAGCAAAATCGAATAAGAAAATCGCGCCGCTCTCAATGCCACAAAAAGGCAAAGGGAGCGGCGCAATTTATTTACGCTGCTATTACACGCACAAGATTAAAGTCCTTTTTTACCCCTCAACAGCAAAGCTTTCCGACGGCGACTTTTTCTCGATCTCGGCGAGCGTGTCGAGGTACTTGGCGTAGTTTTTGTGACCGCAGAGAGCGAGGGCGTAGTTCTTGCCCTCTTCGACGCCGGGCTGATCGAACGGATCGACTCCCATCATGAAGCCGGTCAGGGCCGTGACAGCTTCGAGCAGCAGGACCAGTCCGCCGATGCAGGTCTCGTCGATGCGGTCCAGCTCGATCTCGCAGATAGGACGTCCGGCGCGCTTGAGCGAAGCGACGACGCCGCGGCGTTCGCAGTCGAGGATGAACTCCTGAGACACGCCGTTCATGTACTGGGCTTCGTCAAACAGCTTTTCGGAGGGTACGGAAAGCGGCGCGCGATTTCCGTGCTTGGCGCTGAGGAAGAAGAAGAACTTGTCAGCGGGGCCGCAGGCATAGAGCTGAAGCTGCGAGTGCTGGTCGATGGAGCCGAGGGCGCACTGCGGCGTCATGCCGATGCCGTCTTTGCCGATGCTCTCGCCCCACAGCTGCGCGAACCACTCGCCCATCGACTTGAGGCGGTCGCCGTAAGCCCAGAACACGGTGATGTTGCGGCCCTGCTTCATACCGTCGAACGTCTCCCAGGCCAGGCGCGAAGCCAGATCTTCGCCGGCGGGCACGGAGAGCAGCTTTTTCTTCATCGCCGCAGCGCCGTTGAGCAGCTTCTGCGCGTCGATGCCAAGCGCCACTGCGGCGACGAGCCCGCAGGAAGAGAACACAGAATAGCGTCCGCCGGTGTCCTCGGGCAGGATGGCGCAGACCGTGTTTTTCTCGTTGGCATAGGCGCGCAGAAAGCCCTTGACGGGATCGGTGATGAAATAGATGCGCCCTTCGGCCTTGTCGCCCACAGCGGCAAAGAGACGCTCGCGGAAGAACAGGAAGCTGCTCAGCGTTTCGAGCGTGCGGCCCGACTTGCTGACGACGAGGATGGCGGTGTTCTGCGGATCGACCTGGCGCCAGATGGCCTCGTTGCTCTCGGCGTCGGCGTTGTCGGCGACGAACAGCACGGGCTGATCCTTCGCGCGCAGGGCAGGATAGCAGGGCTCGCAGAAGGCGTTCATGAGCATCTGAAGGCCCAGCGCGCTGCCGCCGATGCCGATGACGACGATATTGCCGTACTTGCGCAGATCCTTGCCCATAGAGACGAGGCCGGAGATGTCCGCGTCGGGCAGGTTCATCCAGCCGAAGCCGTTCTCGCCGTCCTTCGCGCCCTGAAGAAGACGGGCCCACGCAGCGGCCGCCTTGTCCTTCTGCCCGCAGGAGCACCCAGCCGCCGAAGCGGCCTTTGTCAGTTTGACATTGAGCATTGTGAAACACTTCCCTTTCTGAAATAAAAAATTGTATGATGATCTGTTGTACAGAAACCACAATAAAGTTTTTCAGCGATTTCGATAGAAGATGGATATCTTTTCATCAGATTTGAAGAAAAATCGTTTTTTCTCACGAAATGAATTTCGATTTCATCCTGTTGTAAAACTCGCCTGTCGGGGTATAATCGTTGTTAAAGCGAGCAGTCGAGAAATCCAATCATGTTTCTTACTTCTCTATTATTCTACTCGCTTTGCCCTTTTTCGGCTACTGGAAAATTCAAGGGGAATTATCCGGGCTTGTATCGAGGAAATTTTTTTGACAGGGGGACGTTGTATGTTCAAGATTCTTTCCAAGAAAGCGTTCGCGGCCAACGAGTTCGATATCTGGATCGAAGCGCCGCAGATCGCGCGCAACGGACGCGCCGGCCAGTTCTGCGTGCTGCGCGTCGACGAGCACGGCGAGCGCATCCCGCTCACCGTTGCCGAGTACGATCCCGAAGGCGGCCGTATCCGCATGATCTTCCAGACCGTCGGCAAGACGACGACGGCCCTCGGCAGACTGAACGAGGGCGACTGCATCCACGACATCCTCGGCCCCCTGGGCACGCCCAGCGAGGTCAAAAACTACGGCACAGTCCTGATGATCGGCGGCGGCGTCGGCATCGCGGCGCTGTTCCCCATCATCAAGGCCCTCAAGGAAGCCGGCAACAAGGTCATCACCATCCTCGGCGGCCGCACCAAAGACCTCGTCATCATGATGGACGAGTGCGAAGCGTACTCTGACGAGCTGATCGTCACCACCGACGACGGCAGCTATGGCATCAAGGGCGTCGTCACCACGGCCATGGACATGCTCCACGAGCGCGGCGAGAAGATCGACTACTGCTGGGCGATCGGCCCCTCGATCATGATGAAGTTCGCCTCGCTCAAGGCCAAGGAGCTGAACATCCCCTGCTGGGTGTCGCTCAATCCCATCATGATCGACGGCACGGGCATGTGCGGCGGCTGCCGCGTGACCGTGAACGACACGATCCGCTTCGCCTGCGTCGACGGCCCTGAGTTCGACGGCTGGGGCGTGAACTGGAACGAGTTCATGACGAGACTGCGCCAGTACAAGGACGAGGAGAAAATCTCCCTCGACAAATACAAGAGCGAGGTTGGTGAATAAAATGGCGATCACTCCGAAGAAAACTCCGATTTCCGAACAGGACCCCAAAGTCCGCGCCCGCAACTTTAAAGAAGTCTGCCTCGGCTACACGGCCGAAGAGGCCATGAAGGAAGCCTCGCGCTGCCTGCACTGCCCCACCGCTCCCTGCATGAAGGGCTGCCCCGTCTCGATCAAGATCCCCGACTTCATCGCCGCCATCAAGGAAGGCGACTTCCAGAAGTCGTTCGACATCCTCAGCGGCTCCACCGCTCTGCCTGCCGTGTGCGGCCGCGTCTGCCCGCAGGAAAAGCAGTGCGAAGGCGTCTGCACCGTCGGCCGCATGGTCGACAAGGCGACCGGCGCGCATAACGAGCCCGTCGCCATCGGCAAGCTGGAGCGCTTCGCCGCCGACTGGAAAGCCGCGCAGAACGATCCCAAGCCTGCGCCCGTTCCCTATAACGGCAAGGGCAAAGTGGCCGTGATCGGTTCCGGCCCCTCCAGCCTGACCGTCGCCGGCGACCTCGCCAAACTCGGCTACAAAGTCACCGTCTTCGAGGCCCTGCACCTTGCCGGCGGCGTGCTGATGTACGGCATCCCCGAGTTCCGTCTGCCCAAGACCATCGTCCAGCACGAGATCGAGAACATCAAGGCCCTCGGCGTCGACATCGAAGTGAACGTCATCGCCGGCCGCACCGTCACCGTCGAAGAGATCCGCAAGCAGTTCGACGCCGTCTACATCGCCACCGGCGCCGGCACGCCCAAGTTCGCCGGCACCCCCGGCACCAACCTCAACGGCGTCTTCTCCGCCAGCGAGTACCTCACCCGCATCAACCTGATGCACGGCTACGAGTTCCCCGTTTACGACACCCCGGCCAAGAAGTCGAAGCACGTTGCCGTCGTCGGCGGCGGCAACGTCGCTATGGACGCCGCCAGATCGGCCCTGCGCCTTGGCGCCGAGAGCGTCACCGTGCTCTACCGCCGCTCCGTCGAAGAGCTGCCCGCCCGCATCGAAGAATATCACCATGCCGTTGAAGAGGGCGTCAAGTTCGAGTTCCTCACCGCTCCCGTCGAGTACCTCGCCTATTCCGGCGACGACAAGAACGAGATGGGCAAGCTCGTCGGCGTCAAGTGCCAGCGCATGGAGCTGGGCGAGCCCGATGCCTCCGGCCGCCGCAGCCCCAAGCCCGTGCCCGGCAGCGAGTTCACCATCGAAGTCGACACCGTCATCGAGGCCATCGGCCAGAGCAGCAACAAAGTCCTGCTCAACGCCTGGCCGGAGCTGAAGACGAACCGCCGCGGCTACATCGAAGCCAACGAAGAGACCGGCGGCGCCACCTCCATCGAGGGCGTCTATGCCGGCGGCGACATCGTCACCGGCGCGGCCACCGTCATCCTCGCCATGGGCGCCGGCAAGAAAGCCGCCCAGGCCATCGACGAGTACCTGACGAAGAAGGCCGGCAAGTAAGAGTATGCAAGAAGCGGGAGCGCCCGGAGTTCGAGCGTTCCCGCTTTTTCATTCAAAACCGGCACAAAGACACAAAGAAAAACTTGAGCCCTTAAAAGGAGCATCTTTTTATGAGCTGCCACGGAAAGACCAACTACACCGCCAACGGCGACCTGAAAGACTGGCGCGTCTTTAGAACGCGCACGCTCGAACTGGCGCGCGCCAAAGGCGATGCTGAATTTGAAAAGTACGCCTCAGGCGTTTCCGACCGCGCCTGGGAGCATATCCTCGAAGAGAACTTCTTCACACCGGAAAACGCCGTCGAGCGCCTGTGGGGATTTTACCAGAGCGATGTGAAGGCATATCGAAAGGGCGCAGAACAATAAGGAAACGTTGATAAAAGACATAATCTTCTGCGAAAAGCTACCACTTCTGGACAGCTTTTTTTGGATCTGACGCAATTTCGCAGTTTTCCCATATGCTGGGCAAAATCAATATGATGTGAATTAATCAGCGTTTCCTAAGGATTGGCAACAAAAAGAACAAAATCGCAATCCAAACTCGCTCTGATCTAAAAATGCGCCCCCAGTCTATGGCCCCATTATGCTCAGTATCTTTAAGGATAGTTAAAATTTCTTTTTTAACATCTTCTGAGATCTTAGTATTCTGTTTCCAAATTGTTTGTACGATTCTTATATCATTTAAGTTTATTTTTGCCCCTGCTTGAATTAATTCTTTTGTAATATCTACATTACCCAATGCAGCGGCACAAATCAAGGGCGTTACCTCTTGCTGTTCGACTTTCATCACCATATTAATGTCTGCCTTCGCTGCAATCAAATCTTTCACTATTTCCAGATTACCAACTCTGATTCCCCAAAATAACGCTGTTTTTTCTTGATTATCCTTTAAATTGACATCTGCTTTGGCTTCCAACAACAGCTTAACACAGGGAGTCTGGCCTTTAATAACCGCCCACATCAGCGCAGTTACACCTTGGTTATTTTGAGCGTTTACATTTGCGCCAACATTTAGAAGAAATTCAACGCATTTAGCATGTCCCAAACTGGAAGCCACTATCAAGGGCGTCCACTTTTTATTATCTCTCGATTCAAGTGCCGCACCAGCATACACAAGCGCCTTAACACATCTCACATCGCCGCCGGACGCTGCGGAAATAAGTGGAGTAGTTCCATGATTATCAGTTGCATCTATCTCCGCTCCTGCGTCAATGAGCAACTCAACACATGCGAAATGATGTAAATAAGCAGCTATTTGCAATGCGGTCATCCCCTCTTTCGGCTCTTTCGCATTAACATCAGCCCCCGAGGATATCAAATCTTTTATAGTCAACACGCGCCCCAATGAAGCAGCAACAAACAAATCGTTATTGATATTTGCCCTAGCACAATTACTCATAAACAAAAGAATTATAACAACCAAACATCGTTTTATATGCATAAAATCAGGCTCCTTCTTTTACAAAGGCTGACAAAATCTTCGCAAGAATTATGTCTTTTATTTTCACATTATACCATAATGTCCGCCCCCACACACCCCGCTCCCGTCAAACACCGGGATATACTTCTCCATCGCCGTGCCGCCGCTTTGGACGAAGCAGTTTTCCATGCCCAGCTTTTCGGCGTGGGCGAGCACTTTCTGGTATTCCATCGTTGTCAGTCTGCGGCGCAGCTCGGGGAAGCGCGCCGTGCACTGCGGGATGGGGGTGAACTGGTTCATCAGGCTGACGTAGACGGTGTTTCCCAGGCGCTCATGCAGCCAGTCCAATATCTTCAGGCTGTCGCGATACTGCCCGGGCAGCACAAGGTGGCGCACGATCACACCGCGCGTCATCAGGCCGTTTTCGTTCATCTGGAACGGCCCGGTCAGCTCGGCCATCTTTTCGATGGCGGCTGTCGCACGGGCAAAATAACCGGGCGCGTTTGAATACTTTCGAGCCAGCTCGTCGTCGAAATACTTGAGGTCGGGCAGGAACACGTCGACGTATCCGCGCAGGGCTTCGATCGTCTCCACGTTCTCGTAGCCGCCGCAGTTGAAGACGACGGGCAGTGAAAAGCCGCGTGACCGTGCCGCATCGAGCGCCGCAATGATCTGCGGCACGTAGTGCGTGGGCGTGACCAGATCGAGCGACGCTGCACCGCGAGATTGCTGCTCCATAAAGATCTCGCTCAGGCGTTCGCTCGTCACTTCGATGCCGCACGCGCCGCGGCTGACGTCGTAGTTCTGGCAAAAAGCGCACTTCATCGTGCAGTGGGAGAAAAACACTGTCCCCGCGCCATTTTTCCCGGTCAGGCAGGGCTCTTCCCACTGATGCAGCGAGACGAGCGCTATTTTGACAAGCTCGCCCGCGCCGCAGTATCCTCGCTGTCCAGCCGTGCGGTCGACGCCGCACTCGCGCGGGCACAGCGTACACTTTTTCAGACTCAGCGCCATGTTCATCACCTGTATATGCAAAAAATCGCCTCGGAGCGAAGTGCTCCGAGGCGATTTTACTATATCCCGCTCTTAAACGACAAGCGGCATGATGCCGGGCAGGTCTTTGCCCTCGCAGTACTCGAGCGAAGCGCCGCCGCCGGTGGAAACGTGGCTCATAGCGTCTTTCAGGCCGAACTTCTTGACGCAGCTGGCGGTGTCGCCGCCGCCCACGACGGTGAAGGCGCCCTTCGCGTTCGCCATCGCTTCGGCCACAGCGCGGCTGCCAGCCTCAAACGGCTTGTTCTCGAACACGCCCATGGGGCCGTTCCAGAGCACGGTCTTGGCGCCGGCGATCTCGGCCGCAAAGGCTTTTGCCGTCTCGGGGCCGATGTCAAGGCCCATCAGGTCATCGGGAACTTCGCCCGCTGGCACGACGCAGGTCTTTGCGTCGTCGCTGATCTCGGCCGCCGCGACCACGTCGGTGGGGAGAAGGACTTTCACGCCCAGCTTCTGCGCACGGGCGAGGACGTCCTTGGCAAAGTCGGCATGCTCAGCGTCGAACAGCGACTTGCCGATCTTGCCGCCCTGCACCGACAGAAAGGTGAACGCCATGCCGCCGCCGATGATGATGGAGCTGGCCTTGTTCAGCATGTGCTCGATCACGCCGATCTTGTCGCTCACCTTGGCGCCGCCGAGGACGACGACATAGGGCTTTTCAGGATCGCTCTTGACGCGCTCAAGGCACTCGACCTCGCGCTTGATGAGGCCGCCGGCGTAGCTGGGCAGGAAGTGCGACACGCCCTCGGTCGAGCAGTTGCCGCGGTGCGAAGCGCTGAAGGCGTCCATCACAAACACGTCAAACGGAGCGGCCATCTTCTTGCTGAACTCGGGATCGTTCTTCTCCTCTTCGGGGTGGAAGCGCGAGTTCTCAAGCAGCAGCAGTTCGCCGGGCTTAAGTTCGGCAACAGCCTTCTCAACTTCGGGACCGACGCAGTCGGCGACGAACTTGACGCTGTGGCCAAGGCCCTTTTCGATGTCGGGCACCAGCTGGCCGAGCGACATCTCGGCAACGACTTTACCCTTGGGGCGGCCGAAGTGCGACACCATCGTCACGCTCGCGCCACTCTCAAGCAGGGCGTCGATCGTGGGCTTATGGGCGACGATGCGGGCGTTGTCGCGCAGCACGCCGTTTTTGAACGGAACGTTGAAGTCGACGCGCATCAGGACCTTTTTGCCCTTCAGGTCCACGCCTTCAAATCCGCGCAGCGTCAGCATCTTAGAGGCCCTTCTCGATCACGTAGTTGGTCAGGTCGACACAGCGGC
>JAGAYQ010000430.1 GCA_017940445.1 Pyramidobacter sp.
CTGGTTCTTCTCGCACCGTCACGAGGTGAAAGTTTCCACGCCGTCCACCTGGGCCGAGATCGGCCGCAACACGCTGGAGGCCGGCTGGTCGCTGCTGGTGCCTGTCATCATCCTCGGCGGCATCTACTGCGGCGTCTTCACGCCGACGGAAGCGGCCGGCATCTCTGCCGTCTACGCGCTGTTCGTCGGCGTTTGCGTCTACCGCGAGATCACCTGGGCCAAGCTGTTTGACGTGTGCCTGCGCTCGGCTGTGACCTGCGCGCAGGTGATGATCCTCGTCGCTGCGGCTACGAGCTTTGCCTGGTTCCTGACGGTGGCCCGCATCCCGCAGATGGTGACAGAGGCGATCATCGCCAACTTCAAGACGCCGTGGGCGTTCATCATGATGGTGAACGTCATCCTGCTCATCATCGGCATGTTCATGGAGGGCATCGCTGCCATCGTCATCCTGGCCCCGCTGTTCTATCCCATCGCCGTGCAGATGGGCATCGACCCGCTGCATCTGGGCATCATCATGGTGTCCAACCTGGCGCTGGGCAACTTCACGCCGCCGTTCGGCCTCAATCTGTTCGTCGCCGCCGGCGTCACCGGCCTGCCGATGTCGCGGCTGATCCGCGCCGTGATGACGTTCATCGTCGTCTCGATCATCGGCCTGCTGGTGATCTCGTATGTGCCGCCCATCTCCACGTTTTTGCCGGCGCTCGTGTACGGAAAGTAGCGCCTCATGAACGGCTTTGAGAAAACGCGCGAACTCGTCGAAGCGATCGCCCGCACCGGCCGCGCCGAACGCGGGGTGAGCCGTCTGGCCCTCACCGAGTCCGACCGCGAAGCCCGCGCGATCGCAGTGTCTGAGATGGAATCGCTCGGCATGACCGTGCGGACGGACGCCTGCTGCAACATCTGGGCCGAATACCCCGGGACGAGCGATCAGCCGGGCGTCGTCATCGGTTCGCACCTCGACTCGGTGCCCGAGGGCGGCGACTACGACGGCGTGCTCGGCGTCTGCGCCGGCCTCGGCGTGGTGCGCGACATCCTCGCCGAGAATCCGCATCCGGCCCGCTCGCTGTCGGTCGTCGTCTTCACGTCGGAGGAGTCCAGCCGTTTCTCGCTGGCGACCATCGGCAGCAAGGCGGCCACGGGCAACCTGACGACGATGGACACGCTCCGCTTCAAGGACAAAAACGGCACGACGCTGCTCAAGGCGCTGCGCGACTTCGGCGGCCAGCCCGAGTATCTCTGCCGTGACGCGCTGGCGCCGGCGTCATATCATTCGTATTTTGAGCTGCACATTGAGCAGGGGCCGGTGCTCGACTGGAACAGTGAAGACGTCGGCATCGTCGAGGCGATCGCCGCGCCCACGCGCTTCATGCTCGACATCCAGGGCGAGCAGGCCCACAGCGGTGCCTGCCCGATGAACCTGCGCCACGACGCGCTCACCGCTGCGGCGGAGATCATCCTCGCCGTCGAACGCGCCGGCAGAGCCGAGAGCGATTTCGGCACTGTCGCTACCGTCGGCGTGTGCGAGTGCCGCCCCGGCGCGATGAACGTGGTGCCCGGCCGCGTGACGCTGAAAGTCGACATCCGCGGCATCGTCGAAAAGAGCATCGCCCGCGCCTATAACGACGTGATGGAGAAGGTGAAAAAAGTCTGCGCCGAACGGGGCGTGACGTGCAATTTCACGCTCTATTCCGCCGACAAGCCTGTGGCGATGGACGGCCTGTTGGCCCGCCGCGTGGAAAAATCGTGCCGGGAGCTCGGCGTCAAATACCGCCGCATGCCCAGCGGCGCCGGACACGACGCAATGTACATGGCCACGCTCATCCCCTCGGCGCTGATCTTTGTGCCGTGCAAGGACGGCGTCAGCCACAGCCCTGCCGAGACGATCGACTGGGAACGCGTGCGTCCGGGCTATGATGTGCTGCTGAACACTGTACGCGGCATCGTGATGTGAAGAACTCAAAAATACCCCGCAAGGAGATGAACGAACGATGAACCCGATCCTGTTCAAAAACGCCCGTCTGATCGATCCGACCCAGAAGATGGACCGCGCCGGCGACCTGCTCGTCGAAAACGGCCTCGTCGCTGCCGTCGGCTCGCAGCTGCCTGCAATGGAAGGCGCGGACGTGATCGACTGCAAAGGCGCGGTGCTCGCGCCCGGACTGTGCGATCTGCACGTCCACTTCCGCGACCCCGGCCAGACCGCCAAGGAGACGCTGGAGACGGGCTGCGCTGCTGCGGCTGCCGGCGGTTTCACAGCTGTTGTGACGATGGCCAACACCACGCCCGCCGTCGACTCGTCCGAGGCAATCCGCGACTGTATCGAACGCAGCAGGACCATGGACTGTCGCATCTATCCCGCCGGCGCCGTCACAAAGGGGCTGAAAGGCCATGAACTGACCGACTTCGC
>JAGAYQ010000431.1 GCA_017940445.1 Pyramidobacter sp.
CATGCCGATATAGGTTATTCTACTCATTAGGGTGACCTCCTTTTGCATGTGGTAATTTCGTAGTACGGTTTGTTTCTCGCTTACCAGTATACGGATGAATCCACGTCGCTGCAATTTGGAGGTCACTTCATATTATCTGATTAATTCGCCCGCGCCCCGCCGGAGCTTTCGCCGATTGGCTGCTCGCGAAGCTCATCAACATAGCCCGCTATGCCTCTTCGCTTCGTTCGCGCCACTCGACGAAATCCCCTGGCGGCTCATCGGGCTCATTAAATCAGTGTCTCCTTGATCCTCAGGAACGAGCGCATAGCATGACTATCGTAAACAGCATCCTCTATGCCTTCCTCAGACAAACTGAACCAGTTCTGCATAAGGTACATGCGCAGCATCGTCTCTATGCCAATAGGCGGACGTCCGCGTTTGCCTGAAGGATAATATGCTGCAATCATATCGACCCAATCAGCCCAGGGGATGATTTTATCCATTTGCTCAAGAAACAGCTCTCTCTTAGTCTTTCTTCTGCGATTGGTGTATTCCATATCTCCGAAGCTAAGTTGGGACATTGGTCTCTCTCCTTTGAGGTGGTTTTATAAACGTCTCTATTGTAAAAGCTCAAAGGAGATTTAATCAGTGGTTCCTTTACTTCAAATAATCAACACAAAGGCCAAAGCCCCAAAGACACAAAGAAAAGCAAAAGCATAAGCAAAAACGAAAGCGGCATACCCTGCAGAGAATATGCGGGGTACGCCGCTTTTTTGCGGGCAGCGATACCGACATGACTCGACCGTCTCGGCGAATGATGATTTTTGCAATGACTATGCAACGTATAAAAAATTTTGTCCTTTTACGCTCTGAAACATGATACAAAACACCACAGCCGCGAATGGCGCGCCGCGTTTTTACCGCCGGGGCAGGACTGCGGACCACTTGAAAGTCTATAAAACTTGTGAGATAATTAACACAGTTATAACCATCATGAAATATGCACGACGCCTGCATACGCCCGCGTCGTTTCATTTTACTAAAAAAGCCGGAGGAAAAGGACATGCGCTGCACCAACGCACAAAACACTATTCGGGAGCACACCGCCGCGCGGGCCGGCAATTCGCATCTCACGCGCCGCGGGGCAATGGGCCGCGCCCGCCTGGGCACCGCCGCCGCGCTGGCGCTGTCGGCATTTTTGCTGTTTGGGCAGGGGGGCTTTGCCGCGCCGGGGCGCGAGTATTACGGCAGCGATCACACGATCACGCTGGACGGCGATCTGGAATTCCGCGGCAACGTCTCGACTCCCGAACAATCGATCGGCTCGAACGGACATTTGGGCGCAGCAATAGTAGGCCGCGTTAATCTGACGATTACCGGCACGGGCAATCTGTATTTTTACGACAACGGGCTGAGCGGCTGGGGATCGCCTTATGGCGGTGCTGTGTTTGCACAAAACAGCCTGCTGATCGACATCGACGGCGACATAACGGCTGTGGGCAACTACACGCTGCACGGCGGCGTCTCCAATGGCGTTGGCAGGGGATATATATGCAGTGCCGGCGGCGCGTTCCACGGCAACGACGAAGCGACGATAACAGCCAATAATATGCTGTTTGAAGAGAACCATTCCGGGCGCCAGGGAGGCGCCGTATGCACAAATGCATTACGGCCAATCACTCTTGTTGCTGTCGATTCGATGACGTTTCGCGGCAATTCTGCAGGACTGAGCGCGGATATCAAAGGCGACGCTCACGACGGCCAGGGCGGCGCCGTGCAGACAAACGGCGTCATGCGTCTGGAAGCCGGAGGGACGATCCTGTTTGAAAACAACAGGGCGCGCGGATTCGGCGGCGCAATCTGCGCAGGCAATTACAACACCGGCCGAGGCCTTACGATGAAAGCTGATAAACTCATCTTTCGCGGCAACAGCAGCCTCTACGCCGGCGGTGCCGTTTTAGCTGGCGACGGCGGAACTTTCGAAGCTGCGGACACGATCCTCTTTGAACAAAATCATGCGCGGCTCGGCGGCGCCGTTCGTATCGAATCCGGCCCGCTTACCATGAACGCCAAATCAATAATATTCCGAAATAATGAAGCAGCCGGGGAAAACGCCCAAGGCGGTGTCTTATATGTACGTAAAGGAAATACTCCGTCTTCTCACCTTATCTCCGCAGACACGATCGAGTTTTCGCAAAACAAAGCACAATACGCAAATTCGCTCATAACAGACTCGGCAGGCACGTTTTCAATCCGCGCAAAAGAACTGACGTTCAGGGAGAACCGTTCACAGAGGACGACGCAGACCGGCATAGCATCAGGCGCTCTTTTTATGTATACCGACAGCGGCTCGATCGACATCGAGGCCGATCATATCCAGTTTGCAAAGAACACGGCTGAAGGTATTGCCAAGGCGAGGGCAGCCGGACTCCGTTATGACGGAACGCAAACCGCAACGCTGACAGGGGCGCAGCACTTTTATGAAGATAATGCTGTTCTGGCCACCGGCGAAGGCGGCGAAGCCCGCGGCGGCTTTGCCTATGCGCTCAAGCCTCTGTTCATCAACGCCACCGAAGGCGCGCTGTTCAAAAACAACACCGCCACTGCGCCGCAGGGCACCGCTCTGGGCGGCGCCATCTGGGCCAGCTCCGATGTCACCATCACCATGGGCGATGAAAATACTATCGGCGACCTGGTCTTCAACGGCAATTCCGCGACCGGCGCCGACGGCATGGGCCTGGGAGGCGCCATCTACTCCGAAAACGGGGACATCACGCTGCGGCGTGGTTCTGACCTCGGCGCCGTGTTCGATTTTGCCACGGCCACCGACGACGTGTTTGCGCGCAGCGGCAATATCTTCATCGAGGGCATGCTCATCGCCAAGCCAGGCACGTCGTTTGCCGCCGGCAACGGCGTCATATTCGGCGAAGGCAGCACGCTCACCGTGCAGGGGTTTGTCTCCAAAGACGACGTGAACATGAGCGACATGGCCCTGTTCGGCGGACATGAGTTATCGTTCAACCGCGCCAAACTGACGCTGACAGACTACGACAAGCTCGTGCCCGTGCCCGATCCCGACAACCCGCAGTCCAGCCGGCATTACAAGATCGACGTGGTCTCTGTGCTGGTGAACGAAAACTTTGCGCAGCATGTGCTCGGCGGCGCCGCCAGTGCCGATGTCACCAACGAGGACTGGGCGCTTGACATCAAAAACTACCGCCGCGGCAAACTGTGGCTGGACACCGCCGTGGTGCCCGACGCCGACAGTCAGCGCTTGAGCGCCGAGCTGGGGCTGACTCAAAATGCCAAGCTGGTGCTGGAATTCGACCGCCACTCCCTCATCTGGAACGGACAGCCGGGCGATGTGTGGCAGGCCGCAAACGACAGCAAACAGGTGTGGCTGATGGCCAAAGAAGACGACATCTTCTCGCCCGAGCTTGACGAAAACGGTTCGCCCATACCCGACAGCTTCTGGCGCGGCGACATCGTCGTGTTCGACGGACGCGACAGCGAGCCCAATGTGAAGATCGCCGGCAGCGACACCGGCGACGCTCTCCATCCCGACCACCCCGAGACGCCCAACATCTCCGCCGCCCAGGTGTGGGTGGTGGGGGGGCAGTACACCTTCAGCCCTGTCGACGCGCATCCCAACGCCCACCTGCGCACTGACCTGCTCGTCGTCAGCAACGACGGCACGACTGCCGATTTCCGGCTGCCCGTGCGCGTTTTTGAAAGCGTCGATATCGGCGAAGGCGCGCAGGCCCTCTTTACCAACCTTGTCACCCTTGTCGACACTCCCGTGAACGTGGCCGGAAACGCCACCGTACACCGCCCCGTCGAAGGCGCCTACACCGTGACCGGCACGGGCGTCCTCACCCTTGAAGAGGGCAGCGGCGTCATGCACAGCCTGAACCTTGAAAACGGCTCGACCTTCAACGTCAACGCGCTGTCAAGCTACGGCGTCATCGACTCATTCACCGCCAAAACGGGCAGCCGCACTGTCGTTACGGCCGGCAGCACTTGGGCTCCCGATACGCGCGACTTCATCCTCACCGGCGAAGGCGAAGCCAAAGCCACGGTCGAAAGCGGCGCCAGACTGACGATCAGCGGCATCGAAAAAGGCGCCACCGGCACGTGGAAACTGCTGCACGACTTTGACACGATCGACGGCAAAGGCTGGAACAAGATCAAGACCACGACGCTCTCCGTTGTCGGCTACGACGGCCTGATCGACAAAGAAGACGACCCCGGCACGGGAAAGCAGTACCTGGCCGAAGTCAAACTTTCCGACGACGGCAAGGACTACGAGCTCATCATCACGCAGACCCCGGAAAATCCTTCCCCCGAGCCGCAGCCTGAGCCGGAACCTGAGCCGGAGCCCCAGCCAGAACCTAAGCCCAAACCGGAGCCCAAACCTAAACCGAACAGTACAGAAGGGGGCAACGGCAACAGCGGCGAGATCGATGACGGCGGCGAGATCATCGACGACGATCCGCCGCAGGAAGAGCGGCCACAACCCACTCCCAAGCCGCAAACCCCGCAGCAGCCCGTCACCCCGGCCGTGCACCGTCTGGCGGGAAATGTGCAGCGCAGCGTAGCCATCGCGGCCGCCGCGCACGAGCCGGCCCCCGACAAGCAGTTCTGGATCCACGGCTGGCGCGACATGGGGCGCCTGTACGACACCGGGGGCGCCCTGGAGATGAAGACTGACGCCTGGGGCGTCGTGGTCGGCCGCGACCTCAGCCGCAACGAGAAAAAGACGCTGGGCCTGGCCGCGCACATCGGCAAGGCCAGCCACAGCGGCAAGGGCACACGCGACGGCGAGACTGGCGACAGCGACTTCTGGGGCGTGCTGCTCTACGGCCGCCGCGAAACGGACAAATGGCTGCTGACCGGCGACGCAGGGTTTACGTGGTACCGCACCGACCACAACCGTGCCAGCGGCGCCACCGCCGACAAGGCAAAAAGCAGCATGTTCTCCGCCGGCGGACGCGCCTACTACAAACTGATCGACACTCACGGACCGGGCAAGCTGAACGTGCGCCCGTTCGTCGGTCTGCGCTGGAACTATTTCCGCCAGAATGAGTTCAGCTTCACAAACGGCCTTGTCAGCGACAAGCTCAGCGTCGGACAGCTGCATGTGCCCATGGGCGTGCGCTTTGAGTGGAACGAGAGCAAGGGCAAAAACGGCTGGCACACCAGGCCCATCGTGGAAGCCGGCTACATCCGCACCGTCGGCTCGCGCCGCGCCAGGGCAGCCGTGCGGGCACCCGAGGACCGTGCGCACGTCTTCACCCCGCTTGGCGACGCCGACACGTTCGTCGGACAGGTGCGCTTTGAGGCCAGACGCAAAAACTTCACCTGGAGCCTGAACGCCGGCTTCCGCCGCAGTTCGAGCGAGAAGGACCTCAACCTCGGCACCACGCTGCGATGGGAGCTGTAAAACCGTAAAACGAAACCCAGCGCAAAGATGTGAATCATTATTATACACAACACATATTCGCAGCGCCTTCAAACTACGTCGGAAAAATCAAGGAGACACTGATTAAAGCAGTCCGATGTACTGTCGAGGGATTTCGTCGTCTGGCAAGGAGAAGCGAAGAGGCATAGCGGTGCTATGTGGATGAGCTTCGACGCAGTCAGGCGGCAAAAGACCCGACAGGGCGCGGACGAATTAATCAGCGTCTCCCCAATACAAAGGCATGAAGATCGGCAGGGGCGAGTATTGCACAAAATAAAGCGATGCGCTCCCCTCTCCCGACGGGGAAAAAATATTATTCCACGTGGAACATTACGAAGCATAACAAAAAATCGGTCTGCGCCGCGGAGATCACTCTGTCCGGCGCGGACCGATATTTTTTGCGCGTTGTTCCACGTGGAATTTTTTTGATAAAC
The DNA here is from genome assembly GCA_017940445.1 of Pyramidobacter sp. Taxonomy (GTDB): domain Bacteria; phylum Synergistota; class Synergistia; order Synergistales; family Dethiosulfovibrionaceae; genus Pyramidobacter. The sequence goes on from JAGAYQ010000431.1 coordinate 5,878, forward strand.
AAGCTTCCGCGCGGGAACATTTGTTTCAGCGCGGGAGCTTATTTCATCCTCGTTTTTCTTTGCGTCTTAGAGGCTTTATGTAGAGCCCTTTGTGCCTTTGCTCTGCTCTACAGCCTCCGCCACACGGCCGCGGCGTTGCTGCGCGAGATCAGCTCGGTCACGGGGATGCCGGCGGGACAAATCTGTTCGCAGGCCAGCGACGTGCCGCAGCCGGAGTAGAAAATGCTCCGGTACGCTTTGCCCTCGTCGGCACGGTGGGCGGCATCCCCTTCCTGGCTCAGCAGTCTGTAGGCGGCGGCTGCGGCGGCCGCTCCGGCAAAACTGCCGCCGGCCGAAAAGTTTGGGCACACTTCCAGACAGCAGCCGCACATCAGGCACGCGGCGGACTGATAGCGCAGGTCGTGCAGACGCTCGTCTTCGCGGGCCCGTTCGCTCAGCCACAGGTGCATTTTTTTCAGCGTCTCAAAGATGACGCCGCGGTCCACGACCAGGTCGCGCACGAGCGGGAACTTGCTCAGCGGCTCCAACACGACCGATCCGCTTTTGCCGAGGAACGCCTTGCACGCCAGCGTCGGGCGTCCGTTCACCAGCATGGCGCACGCTCCGCAGCGGCCTGCGCAGCAGCCGCAGTCCCAGGCTATGGGCTCGGCCGGGGCTCCTTTTGCGTCGGTCAGGGAGGTGC
>JAGAYQ010000432.1 GCA_017940445.1 Pyramidobacter sp.
AGATCGAACACTAAATTCATTCTTGGGGGCTTTGTCTCTTTGTTTTGGTTTTGAATTTGACTTTCAGGAAGGAGAAATATCACATGCACATGATCGACCTGAACAGCGACCTTGGCGAGAGCTTCGGCGCGTGGAAAATGGGCCGCGACGCCGACGTGCTCACGTTCGTCAGCTCGGCCAACGTGGCCTGCGGCTTCCATGCCGGCGACGCCTGCGTGATGCGTGCCACCGTGGCGGCGGCGATGAAAGCCGGCACGGCCGTCGGCGCGCATCCCGGCTTTCCCGACCTGACGGGGTTCGGCCGGCGGAACATGGCCTGCACTCCCGACGAAATTTACGCATACACGCTTTATCAAATCGGCGCGCTGCGCGCCTTCTGCGCCGCGGCGGGAACTGAGCTTCAGCACGTCAAGCCGCACGGGGCGATGTACAACCAGGCTGTTAAAAAGTTTGAGGAGGCAGAGGCGGTCGCCGCTGCGGTGCGCGATGCCGGCGGCCTGATCCTGCTCGGCCTGGCCGGGAGCGCCTTTGAGAAGGCGGCCGAGGCGTGCGGCGTGCCCTTTGCCGCCGAAGCGTTTGCCGACCGCGGCTACATGCCCGACGGCACTCTCGCGCCGCGCTCGCGTCCCGACGCGTTCGTCCGCGATCCCGAAGCGGCTGCAGCGCGTGTGATCCGCATGATCCGCGAGGGCGTTGTCGAAGCCGTTGACGGCTCAAAGATCGAGCTGCGTCCCGATTCGATCTGCCTCCACGGCGATTCGGCCAGCGCCGTGGAGATGGCGAAAACGCTCCGCGCCCGCCTTGAAGAGGACGGCATCACGATCGCGCCGCTGAAAAACGTCATGCAAATGCGTTGAAAGGATTTGACTAACGCTGATTAATAAAAGGAGATAACACGATGAAACTGACTGCGCTGATGGAAAACGCTTCGATCCGCCCCGACTGCTGCGCCGAGCACGGACTGAGCGTCCTGATCGAGACGGAGCGCCATACCGTGCTGTTCGACGCCGGCGCGAGCGCGAATTTTGCCCGCAACGCCGAAGCCCTGGGCGTCGACCTGCGCCGCGTGGAAGCCGCTGTGCTGTCGCACGGCCACAACGACCATTCCGGCGGCATGATCGAGTTCGTCCGCCTCAACCCGACCGCGCCGCTGTACGTGCGCGACTCGTTCGACCTGAAGCATTTCAACCGCAAGGGCAAGGACATCAGCATCGCGCCCGAGCTGAGCGCCAGCCCCCGGATCGTGCGCGTGAGCACGGAGCGGCTTGAGCTGAACGAGCAGATGACCATCGTCCACTGGGGCGGCCAGCCCGGTGTGAGGGCGATCGACACCTGCGGCATGACGGCCGAGACGGCGCCCGGTTCGGCGCTGACGCCGGAACAGTTCGATCACGAGCAGTACCTGCTCGTCGCCGAAGGCGAGAAGCGCGTGCTGCTGACCGGATGCAGCCACCGCGGCATCCTCAACATCATGCACTGGGCGCGGAGCGAAGGCGTACAGACGGTGATTGGCGGCTTCCACTTCAAAGATGTGCCCGAGGCCGAATACGAAAGCCGCCTCAGCGACGCCGCCGCCGAGCTGAAAAAGTACCCCGTCACGTATTACTCGTGCCACTGCACCGGCGACGTGCCGTTTGCCTACCTTAAAGAGCGGCTGGGCGGCCAGCTGCAAAGCTTCCACGCCGGGCAGACGATCGTGCTGTAGGAACGCATTTTCTCAGCGTTCCCTGCGTTCGCCGATTTCAGCATCATGTGTATAAATCTGCGTTTCCCCGGCGTTTGGAGCCGCGTGGATCAACGCGCATGATTCAAAATAAACGATCGGCTGCCGAAACATATTTCTCGGCAGCCGATCGTTTTTGCAGGTGCAAACATGCTATAATCAGACCATATCATTTGAAAAGCGGGGGGATTTTAGATGATCTATAACGACTTCAAGGGGCTGAAACTCTCTCGTCTCGGCTTCGGCTGCATGAGATTTGCGAAGGACGAAACGGGCGCCATCGATCAGGGATGCGTGAACGCGATGTTTGACGCGGCGATCGCGGGCGGCGTCAACTACTTCGACACGGCCTACCCGTATCTGGACGGCAAGTCCGAGCTGGCGATGGCCGAGGCGCTGAAAAAATATCCGCGCGACAGCTATTTCGTCGCCGACAAGTTCCCCGGCCACTCGCTGCCGGGGCCGGTTGACAACTCGGCGCTGTTCGAGGTGTCGATGCGCAAGTGCGGCGTGGACTATTTCGATTTTTACCTGCTGCACAACATCACCGAATGGTCGATCAAAGTCTACGAAGGCGAAGCCTATCACATCATCCCCGATGTGCTCAAGAAGAAAGAGGAGGGCAAGATCCGCCACCTCGGCTTCTCCTTCCACGGCGGCGTGAAGCTGCTTGAAGAGTTCCTGAACAAATACGAAGGTCTGTTCGAGTTCGTCCAGATCCAGTGCAACTACCTCGACTGGACGCTCCAGGACGCGAAGGCAAAATACGACATCATCACCCGTCACGGCCTCGGCGTCTGGGTGATGGAGCCGTGCCGCGGCGGCAAGCTGGCCAAGCTGCGCGAAGCCGATTCCGCCCGTCTGCGCACTCTCGACCCGCAGGCCAGCGACGCGAGCTTTGCCTTCCGATTTTTGCAGGATCTGCCGAACGTGAAGATGATCCTTTCCGGCATGAACGAAGTCGCCCAGGTGGAGGACAACCTGCGCACGTTCGCCTCCCACCGTCCTCTGAGCGAGGCGGAGCGCTCGGCGCTGCTCGACATCGCCGAGGGCATGAAAAACAGCGTGCCCTGCACCGCCTGCCGCTACTGCTGTGCCGGCTGCCCCGCCGGGCTCGACATCCCGTTTTTGATCGAGTGCTATAACTGGTACAAAGGCGACTCGGCCCTGACAGCCTCAACGCGCCTCGACGGTCTGGACGAAAACAGGCGCCCTGCCGCCTGCGTCGGCTGCGGCCAGTGCGCTCACGTCTGCCCTCAGAGCATCGACGTGCCCGGCGTGATGGCCGAGCTGGCAAAACTCTACGCCGAAGGCCCCAAATGGGCCGATATGTCTCGAAGCCGCCAGGACAGCATCCGCCGCGACCTGAACATGAAATAGAGGCTGCCGCCAGTTTTGTTCCACGAGAAACGCGGCCTCGCGATTGTTTTTTTAATCGCGAAAGAGTATAAAAGCATAAAAATGCCGCCGCCTGCCGGAAATGGTCCGACAGACGGCGGCATTTGTGCTTTGGTAAAAAGGTTATTTCTTCACAGCTGCGGGGTGC
>JAGAYQ010000433.1 GCA_017940445.1 Pyramidobacter sp.
ACGATCTGACGGAGCAGTTCAAGGCGCTGATCGACCGTCTGCGCCGCTGCGAGGCGCTGACGAATCATTATCTGAGCGGCAAGAGCTGCCTGCTTGCCGCCTGCGCCGGCGGCACGGGACGCGGCGCGGTGAACTGTCTGTGGAATCTGGAAAACTCGCTTTCGCACATGGGCATGAAGGCGGTCGACCGGCTGCCGGTGGTGCAGTTCAACCGCGGCTACATGCTCGACGCGCTTCGCGGCGCGGGGCGGACGTTCGGCGATTACCTGGCGGGGCGAGTACAGTTCCCCAACCTGCCGTAAACGGCCGGAGTGTTCCATCTGGAGACCGCCTGCAGAAAAAGTTTTGACGGATAACGCGGCAGGCGATGCGCAAATCGCGCCTTCCGTGTACAATAAGGACAGTTCGTTCGACAAATTGGGGGAGACACTGATTAAATGAGCCCGATGCACTGTTGAGGGATTTCGTCGTCTGGCAAGGAGAAGCGAAGAGGCATAGCGGGGCTATGGAGATGAGCTTCGACGAAGCCAGGCGGCGAAGGCCCCAACAGGGCGCGGGTGAATTAATCAGCGTCTCCCTGGATGCACGGTGGCGCTGATGCTGAAATTTTTCTCCCAACTGATTTCGTTCGTGATCGCGCACTCGCTCCTGCTTGGGGCGGGGGCGTTCATGCTGCTGCGCGGGGCATTGTCGCGGGCGCTGAGCGGCGCGATCGTGGAGCGGTTCTGTCCCGCGCCTGCGGAGCTGCCGCAGAAGCGCAACTATGGCAGTTTTTATGAGCGGCTGACGCATTTTGTGCCGGATGCGATCGAGGAATCGGTGCTGCGTCAGGCGCGGCAGCAGCGCGTGGCAGAGCAGGTGCGGCGGCAGTTCCTTGAGCTGGTCGTCGAGTGTCTGTTCAATCTGATCATCGCGCTGGCGGCGTACCTGACGGGATTTTTCCTGACGAAGATCGGGCTGCTGTCGCCCGAGTGGCTGATCTTCGTCGTGCGGCTGGTGTCGCTGGCGATCTTTGTTCAGGCGGGGCTGCGCCTGTGGGAGAGCTGGGACTCGCTGTCGCTGAAGGGGCTGAAGGACTTTTACGGCGAGTTCGGCCTGAACCTGTTCCGCTTCGTCGAGTTCCAGATCGCTTCTATGGTCGAACAGCAGGCCGCGGCGGCGATCGAATCTCGCGTTGAACTCCTGGGGCGCGTCGAGCGGTATGCGTACCGGTATCTGGGCAGCGGCACGGCGTATTACGCGCGCGAAGTGTCGCGGCGGGCACTGGACGAGAACCGCGCGGCCATCCGCTGGATCCTCGCGCTCGCTGCCGCTTCTGCGGCGAGCTACTACGCCGTGATGCTCTTCCTGATCGCGCCGCTGGTCCGGCACGAGACGGGGGAGAGCTTCTTCCGCTTCGTGTTCTTCGATCCCATCGCTGCCGCGCTGCGCTTTTCGGGCGCTCATCCGCTGATGCTGGCGCTCACCGGCGCGCTCGTCTTTGCCGTCTTTCACCAGCGCCGCCGCCTGCTGCGCTGGCTTGCCCCGGCGATCGTCGCCGTGCTGGCGTTCATCGAAAAACGTTTATGATAAAAGCCGCCTGCTTTCGGAGATACGAAAGCAGGCGGCTTTTGTTATGCGATTTTGCGGGCGGGAAGCTGCGTGAGCAGCACGGCGATGAGGACGAGGACGCAGCCGCTGATCTCGCGGGAGTTCATCGCTTCGCCGAGGATGAGCCACGCGCCTACGGCGCCGAAGACCGTCTCCATGCTGAGGATCAGTGAAGCGGCTGAGGCGTCGTAACCCCGTTGTCCCAGCGCCTGGAGCGAGTAGGCGACGGAGCCTGAGATGACGCCTGAATAGAGCAGGGGCCGCCAGCCGGAAAGGACCGCGTTCCAGTCGGGCGATTCCAGCAGCGTCATGCCGAGCGCCGAAAGCGCGGCGACGACGGCAAACTGCACAGTGGTGAGCGCGAAGCAGTCAACGGACGGCGCGTAGCGTTCCAGCAGGAGGATGTGGCAGGTGTAGCCGGCAGCGCAGGCCAGACAGAGCCCTTCGCCGAACGACAGCGACAGGCCGCCAGCGGCGCTGAGCAGCCACATGCCGGCGCAGGCGAGCGCGACGGCCAGCCACAGCGCAGGCGATCCGTGCGTGCCTGTGAGATACTTGACCACGGGCACCAGGACCATGTAGAGCGAGCAGATGAAGATCGCGTTTCCGGCCGGTACGTACTGGAGCGAGGCCTGCTGCAGGTTGATGCAGAAAAACAGCGCGGCGCCGCACAGCGCGCCGCCTTTGAGCAGGTCATGCTTCTGCGCGGCAAAGTCTCTGAGTGAACGAAAGACGAGCAGCGCCGGCACGAGCGCCGCCACGCTGATGACGAAGCGCACGGCGTTGAACGTGAACGGCTGCATGTAGCGGTTGCCGACGGCCTGAGAGACGATCGACAGGCCCCAGAATGCTGTTGCCAGCGACAGACAGAGGACGTTGAAGCCGCGCTTCATCGCTGCCTCCGGCTTTTGATGGGGTAATCGCCGATCGTCGTCTTTCCGAACGGCTCCTTCGTAAACGGCACGTAGAGCCTGATGTGTGTGACGTGATCGTAGACGTGGTCGTCGCGTCCTTCGGCGTTTTCAAAGCGCTGCCACTCGCCGCCGTCGATGCGGCACATCACAAGCGACCTGCGGCCGTAGGTAGACCAGAAGTCCCACAGCTTTTCGCGCACCTGCGCGCCCGGAGTGAGAAAGTCTGAAAAAAGCGGCGGCTGTCCGTTGGTCGTCTCGGTGATCAGCGAACGCACGACGATCCACTGCGTTTTGATCTTGAGATCCTTGACCATCTCCGGAGAAAAAGAATGCTCGTAGGGGATGATCTGAAAGCCGCCGACGCGTCCCAGCTCGCAGGTGCTGATGCAGATCACGCCCGGGTGATTGGCGCGCAGGGCGCTGCGGCGCTGGAACTTGGAGCCCGAAAATCCGCCGCAGCCTGAAAACGGCCGTTCGACCCTGGCGATCACGCGCTGTCCGAACGGTGAATAGTAAGCCGTCACGTTGCCGCCGGCTTTGTTCTCGATGTCGATCATATACGGCCCGTCGGGGTCTTCCGTGACCCAGATGACAAGCGTCTCGCCCGGCTGCGGCAGCGCGTCTTTCGTCAGCGTTCTCAGCGAGCCGTCGGCTCGGCGCACGCGCGCTCTGGAGCCGGTCAGCGGCGACCAGGCGCCGAACAGTTTGGTCCCTGCCGCACAGTCGACGATGAACGCCGACGAGGCGCCGGCAGCCGGAGCGATCGTATGAGCGGGAAGCAGGCTGATGATGCGCCCTTTTTCTTTTTCGACCGACAGCGTGATGTGGATGGCGTTGACAGCAGCGGCCGATACCGTTCCATCCTGCGCCCAGGCGCTGGCGGTAAAGGCGGGATAGCGCGTCGTTTCCGGCACGCGGCGCACCGTGCCGAGCTCGAAGCGTTCTCCCGACGGGCGGACGGCGACAGCCTTCTCTCCGACCGTCGCGGGGATCTCCAGCCGGAAGATCTCTTCGGGCCTGGCCTGCGCGGCGGTGCTCAGTGCGAGCGCGAGCAGCGCTGCAAATATTTTCTTCATGGATGATCGACCACCTGTTTGAAGATTCCTTTTACAGTCCGAACTTTTCAGACGCAAACGCCGTTTATTGTATCACCCGGAGCGGGCTTTTGTTGTATAATGACCGGGAAAGAAACAATTTTCCCGTTTTTGGAGGTTTTGCACATGACGTTTGACGTAACGACGCAGTTCAGCGTTTCCGCTCGCGGCATCAAGCCCTCGCCGATCCGCGAGATGTTCCACATGCTCCGCACTCCGGGCATGATTTCGTTCGCCGGCGGCATGCCCGCGCCCGAAGTCTTTCCCGTCGATGAGTTTGCCGCGGGGGCTTCGATCCTGCGCGAGCAGGGACGCGATATTTTGCAGTACGGCACGACGGAAGGCTATCCGCCGCTGATGGACTTCCTCTGCTCGTGGATGGCGCCGCGCCTTGGCCGCACGCCCTCGCGCGACGAGATCCTCATCACCACGGGCAGCTCGCAGGTGTGCGACCTGCTCATCCGCGCCACAGTTGACCGCGGCGATTATGTCGTCACGGAAGAGCCGACGTTTTTGGGCAACACGATCAACATGTACAACCAGGGCGCGAAGTTCATCACCGTTCCCTGCGACGCCGACGGCATGATGGTCGATCTGCTGCCGGAAAAGCTCGACGCTGTGCTCGCCGCAGGCGGCAAAGTGCGCTTCATCTACACCATCCCCAACTTCCACAACCCCTCCGGCGTCACGCTGTCAGTCGAGCGCCGCAAAAAGCTGGTCGAGATCGCGAAGCGCTACGGCCTGATCATCCTCGAAGACGATCCTTACGGCAATGTGCGCTTCGAGGGCGAAGACCTGCCCACGATCTATTCGCTCGACAGCGACGGTCATGTTCTTTACGCCGGTTCGTTCTCAAAGATCCTCGCACCCGGCACGCGCGTTGGCTGGTGCATCGGCCCCGCTGCGCTGGTGCGCACGATGGCCGTCTTCAAGCAGGGCGTGGACACCAGCACCAGCATCGTCGCTCAGGCGCTTGTGTGGAAATACTGCTCTTCCGGCGCGCTCGACGCGTTCCTGCCGAAAATCATCGACAACTACCGCCGCAAGCGCGATCTGATGGAAGGCGCTCTGCGCAAGTACATGCCCAAGGGCGAGGCCGAGTGGGTGACGCCGCACGGCGGATTCTTCTACTGGGTGACGACGCCGCATGTGGATGCCGCCGAGCTGTTCAAAAAGTGCGTCGCGCGCAAAGTCGCCTTCGTCGTCGGCTCGCCGTTCTATCCCAACGGCGGCGGCGAGCACAGCTTCAGGATGTGCTTCACCTTCGCCACCCCCGAGCAGATGGACGCGGGCATCCGGACCCTGGGCGAGTGCGTGCGCGAGCTGCTGCCCGTCGCGGCGAAGTAGCGCGGAAGCCACTATTCCAAAACGCCCGCGCAGCTGCGGAATGATTTCCGGAGTGCACGGGCGTTTGGTTGCGTCTTAATCGGCTGCGCTTGCTTACGACAGCGAATCTATGCTGAAGGCAGGTGCAGCCTCCGGTCAAGTCCGTATGGCGGGGACATTTAAAGCTTCGCAGAGAGCCGCTTGAAGGATTTTGGAGTAGTTGACGCCAGCAGCTTCTGCGGCACGATCCAGCCAGGCCGGGATCGTCAGCGTCTTTTTCACAGAAGGCTCTTTTACTGCCGAACGAATGTACGGCATCCATACATCAACGAGGACGGATCGTGTGTTTGGACTTTCCTGGAGGTCAAGCAGCTTAGTGGGGGCAGGAATCGTTTCGCCGTCACGCTCCATGCCGTAGAGATGAAGTCCAAGCGCGTCCTTGGCTTCACGCAGTGCCTCGGCTTCATCTGCTCCGGCAGTCACGCATCCGGGAAGGTCTGGAAACGTGACTCCTACCTGACCGTTGACATCATAATGAAGCAGCGCAGGGAATGAATATCGGTCTGTCATTTGAAATCGCTCCTTTTATTTGAGTTTTGTTCCGCATTGTTTTTCGATGCTGTCTAAAAGCTGGCCGCTGATATCTTTCAGCGGATGCTTGACCGTAACTTTGCCTGGAATCGTGTCATGCTTGAACTGGAAATGATCCCCGACTGATGAATCAAGATACCAGCCCAGTTTTTTCAGCGCCTTTATGACTTCTTTCGATGTCATTGTCCGCCCCACCAAAATCACCTCTTGCGATTATTATACCCCTAGCTATACGTATGGCAATACGTGTTTTCTTCTGGCGTAAAAATTAATATGGCATAAATCGCCCGAGTTGTGTAAAATACATGCGGCGCGAAGATCGTTTTTTAGCGCGTATTTTTGTAAAAAGTTCCAGAACGGATCAAGTATGATCAGCAAGGAGGAAAATAATAGAATGCACACCAGAGCCCGCGGTAATTTTATTGCTCTTTCAGGCATCCTCGTCGCGGCGGTGCTGGGCGCCGTCACGTTCTTCACCTGGGAGTTCTTCGGCGCTGCCGAGCAGAGCTCCAAGCCGCGCATCGTCTACGGTGCGTCCGGCACTGCTTATGCCAGCTCGCGCCCCTCGCGTCAGAACGTGGTCGATCATCTCAGCGCTGCGCCTCTCGGTGAGAACAAGGGGCTGAAAGATCCCGAAGTTCCCGCTGCCGAAGCTGCGCCTGACAAAGCGCCAGAGCTTGACCGTCCCGAGCCCCCCGCCCCGCCTCGCGGCGACGCGTCTGTTCCGCGGATCATCGCGAACAGCACGGAAAAGGGCAAATGGATCTTCATCGACAAGGCCGATCTGTACCTTTATCTCGTTGATGGCAACAAAGTCATCGGCAAGTGGGGGTGCGCGACCGGCAAAGTCCCCGGCAACAAGCAGAAAAAGGGCGACATGCGCACGCCTGAAGGCGTGTTCACCGTGCAGCAGATCCAGGACGCCAGTTCATGGACGCACGACTTCGGCGACGGCAAGGGCGTGATCAAAGACGCCTACGGCCCGTGGTTTATCCGCCTGAAGACGCCTCCGCATACGGGGATCGGCATCCACGGCACGCATGATCCCGACTCGATCCGCACGCTGGCCAGCGAAGGCTGCATCCGTCT
>JAGAYQ010000434.1 GCA_017940445.1 Pyramidobacter sp.
CATCGATCCCATGTAGAGCGAGGCCAGCATCGTGATGCCCGTCTCTGGCGTCAGCGCGAACGTGACAGGGACGAGCAGTGCGATCGCCATCGTTGCCGAAAGGCCGGGCATGGCCCCGACAAACAGGCCGAGCGCCGTGCCGCCGAACATGGCAGCCATGTTTTGCAGCTGGAAAATGTTGGTCAGTCCAAGCAGGATATTGTCAAACATGTGCAGTCTCCTTTCCTTACGCGCCGAGGATCAGCGGTTCGAGGAGCCCCAGCGGCACGGGGAGGTTGAGGAACTGCACGAACAGCAGATAGACGAAGACCATGAACGCCGCGGTGATCAGCACGGCTTTGACAAGCCCCGCCGCTTTCAGGTACAGATAGCTGACGATCATGAATATAGGCGTGGTGATGAAGTAGCCGACTTTTTCCGTCGTAAAAATGTAGACGGCAAGCATGAGCGCGTAAGTGACAAGACGCTTCACGTTGATCTTCGTCCCGGATGCCTCGGGCGGCGCAGCCCGCCAGGCGTTGAAAGCCATCACGATGCTGAGGACGAAGACGAGCCCGGCGACGATCTGCGGAAAAAGCCGCGCCGAAGCCACCATGGAATTTGCCTCAACGTAGAAAAAGAGCGCAAAGGCAAATGAGAAAATAGAAAACAGCAGATGTTTCATAAAATACGACATAAAACTCTCCTTTGATTCAAAAACTCAAGCGAAAAGCAAAGCGCCGGCAAGCCCGGCGCCTGACGGTCATTTTGAAAAAACGGCGGTTTCATCAGCTGAAACCGCCGCGATTCTTGCACAGACCGTATGGAACGGCGCAAACCGTTTAGTGCTTCTGATACTGATCCTTGATCTCGTCCCAGATGCCGAAGTAGGCCTTCTCCTGAGAGGAGAGCATCTCGACATAGTCGTCGCCGAACTTCATGTCGACGATCAGGGCGCGATCGGCGCAGGCCTTCTGGAACTCGGGCATCTCGGCCATCTTCTTGAAGGCTTCGATCAGCACAGTCTTGGCCTCTTCAGGGATGCCGGCAGGGGCGCTGTAGCCGCGCGACGAACCGTTGACCACGTCGATGCCCTTCTCGCGCAGCGTGGGCACGTCAGGCAGCTTCTCAAAGCGCTTCTCAGCCATGATCGCCAGCGCGCGCAGGTTGCCCGCCATGATCTGCGGATAGACAAGGCCGATGTTGTTGAAGCTGGCGTCGATCTTCTTGCCCATGGCCGCCTGCCACGAGGGACCGTCGCCCTCGAACGGAACAAGCTGCACCTTGAGGCCGGAAGCCTTCTCGAACATCAGCGTCGTGAAGAAGTCGTCGCCGCCCACGCCTGAGTTGCCGACCGTGATCTTACCGGGGTTGGCCTTGACCGCCTCAAGGAAATCCTCGAGCGTCTTGTAGGGGCTGTCAGCCGCCACGACGATGATGCCGGGGTCGGTCACGACGTTGGCCAGAGGCGTGAGTTCCTTGATGTTGTACTTGATCGAGGGGTTCATGATGTAGTTCGTCTGAAGCATCGGCGTGTTGGTGATGGAGAGCGTGTAGCCGTCCTTGCGGGAGGTCTTGCAAAGCTGCGTCCAGGCGATCGCGCCGGTAGCGCCGGGGATGTACTGATTGACGAACGACTTGCCGAGGACTTTCTCAAGGTAGGGCTGGGTGACCTGAGCCAGAGCGTCGCTGCCGCCGCCGGCCTTGAAGCCCTGAAGCACGGTGATCTGTCTGGTGGGGTAAGCCGCAAAGGCCGCCGAAGCCGCCAGAGCCGCGATCGCGGCCGTGCAGAACAGTTTCTTGCTGATATTCATGGTGAAACTCCTCCTTATGATCATTTCAGCCCCCAAAAGGGACTGTAAAACCCTTATGAAAATGATAGAATGAGAACCGACGTGAAAACAGCAAACATTGTTACACTATGCACTATTCTAAACAGCATTTAATATCAAGTAAATCAGCCTTACGCTTGTCGGAAA
>JAGAYQ010000435.1 GCA_017940445.1 Pyramidobacter sp.
CATGCCGATATAGGTTATTCTACTCATTAGGGTGACCTCCTTTTGCATGTGGTAATTTCGTAGTACGGTTTGTTTCTCGCTTACCAGTATACGGATGAATCCACGTCGCTGCAATTTGGAGGTCACTTCATATTATCTGATAAATTCCCCCGCGCCTCGCCGGGCCTTTCGCCGATTAGCTGCTCGCGAAGCTCATCGACATAGCCCCGCTATGCCTCTTCGCTTCGTTCGCGCTAATCGACGAAATCTCCTGGCGAGTCATCGGTGTCATTTAATCAGTGTTTCCTTAAACAGAAAATCTGAAAGGAGGACATCCTCATGCAGTCGTTGCAGGAAGTCATGAATGTCGGCAATCAACCGATGGTGTGGGCGCTCTGCGGTGTGACCGTTTTTGTCTCGCTGCTTCAGTCGCTTCTGTTCACGCGGCTGGCGAAAAAGACTGCGAAAGAGGCGCAGATCGAGCCTGAAGTGACGAAAAAGGCGTTCCGTGTGGGGCTGATCACGGCGATCGGCCCTGCAATCGGTGTGTTTATCGTCATGGTCGGTCTGATGTCGACGATCGGCGCGCCGATGGCATGGATGCGGCTGTCGATCATCGGCGCGGCTCCGACGGAACTGACGGCTGCCACGCTGTCGGCCGAGGCGGCGGGCAGCGGGCTGGGCAAGGAGAACTTCACGCTCCAGGTCATGGCCGTAACGTGGATCGCGATGGCGCTCAACGGCTGCGGTTGGCTGATCGTCAGCGGCCTGTTCGCGCCCTATCTTGAAAAGCTGCGCGAAAAAGTCGGCGGCGGCGACAAAAAATGGCTGGCCGCCATTGGCGGAGCGGCTTCGCTCGGCGTATTCGGCTACCTGTGCTCAAATGAGATCCGCCGCGGCGTCGGCAACATGACCGCTGCCCTCGTCGGCGCGGTGTCGATGCTCTTCCTTGTCAAGTTCATCGTGCCGAAGTTCCCCAAGCTGTCGGAGTACGCGCTGGGCATCGCCATGCTGATCGGCATGGGCGCGGCCGTGTGCTGTGACGTGGCGAAGATGTAGCGAAAGTGAGGCGTTTATCATGAACTTGCAGGAAAAATGGAACAAATCATGCATCCGCATCGGTATGCCGACTAACCTTCTGGCCGCGGCGACCAGCTTCCTTCCCGCGTTGTGGCTGTGCTGGACCTATAACTGCTGGCCGCAGGCGGACGTGGTGCTGCGCGCCTGGGGCCTTGTCGCAGCTTCTTTCTGCGCGTTCTACTTCGTCGAACCCATTTCGTACTACTCCGTTGTCGGACTGTCTGGAACCTACCTTGTTTTCCTCAGCGGCAACATCGGCAACATGCGCGTGCCATGCGCTGCTCAGGCACTTGACGCTACTCATACCGAGGCCGGCACGCTCCAGGCTGAAGTCGTCTCCACGCTTGGCATCTGCGGCTCGATCATCACCAACCTTGTCGCTGTGGCTCTGGCCGCATGTGTAGGCGCTTCCGTCGTTGCCATGCTGCCCAAGGTGGTTTCTGACGCATTTGTGAAGTATGCAGCGGGGGCAATCTTTGGCGGTACGTTTGGCAACTTTGCAATCAAATATCCCAAGGTAGCGATCTTCGGTATCGGCATCCCTCTGACACTCATGTATTTTGTCTCTCCGCCTGCCTATGTTACTATTCCGGCCGCAGTCTTTGGTACGATCGCCATTGCTCGCATGTTCTATACGGCTGAAAAGAGCCGATAGAGAAAACCTTCTTTATTCATTCTCCCAAAAGCACAGCCCGGTCCGTTCTTTTCGGATCGGGCTGTAGCTTTCGTTGATAATTGTGCTAAAATCAGCGTATCATCAATACTGGAGGTGGCCTATCATGCAGCAGGGGTTTGTCAAAACGAGCGACGGCGCGTATATCTATTACGAAGTCGAGGGCGAAGGCCGCCCGATCGTGTTTGTGCACGGCTGGTCAGCTAGCGGAAAGTTTTACGCCCGCAACGTCGAGGGACTGAAAGACCGTTTCAAAGTCGTCACGCTCGACCTGCGCGGACATGGACGCTCGTCGAAGGGGATCGACGGCTACACGATCGACCGGCTTGCGCAGGACGTTCACGAGGTGATCGAAGCGCTGAAGCTGGAAGGCGTGTTCCTGCTCGGCTGGTCGATGGGCGGCCCCACCGTGCTTTCATACTGGAAGCAGTTTGGACAGAAATGCGGCCATCTTGCCGCGCTCGGCCTCATCGACATGACGCCGTATCCGTTCCATCCCGGCGACTGGAACTCGCACGGCCTGAAAAACTTCAACGCCGAGGGCTTCAACGCCTTCGCGACCGGCTTCACGTACAACCACGAGGCGTTCGTCAACGGCATCGTCAAAAAGATGTTCGTCGACGGCACGCTGCCCGAGGAGCTGAACTGGATCGTGCCCGAGTGCATGAAGCTGCTGCCGCACATCGGCGTGGCCCTGTACGGAGATTACTGCTACAGCGATTACACCGGCGTGCTGCCCACGGTCACCGTACCCGTGCTCGTCACGCCGTGCGACAGCGGCATCTTCCCCAAAAGCGTCGCC
>JAGAYQ010000436.1 GCA_017940445.1 Pyramidobacter sp.
AAGGCGGCGACCCGTTCCTGTTCGGCCGAGGCGGTGAGGAGATCGAAGCGCTCCGCGCTCACGGCATCCCCTGGGAAGTCATCCCCGGTGTCACTTCTGCCATCGCCGCTCCGGAATGCGCGGGGATCCCCGTCACCCACCGCGGTCTCGCCAACTCGCTGCACATCATCACCGCCCACACCAAAGAAGGCGGCATTGCCGACCAGGATTATGCCGCCCTGGCGCGGCTGGGCGGCACGCTTGTGTTTCTGATGGGCGTCTCGGCTATTCCCGAGATCTGCGAGCGCCTGCGCGCCAGCGGCTTCGCTCCGGATACGCCGATGGCTGCCGTGGAATGGGGAACGACCGCAGCGCAGCGCACGCTCACCGGCACGCTCACCGACTTTGCGCACAAAGCCGCCGAGTTCGGCCTTCGCTCCCCCTCCGTGATCATCGTCGGCGCCGTAGCAGATCTTGCTGATCGCTACGCCTGGCGCGATGCGCTGCCCCTGAGCGGCACAAAGGTGATCGTCACGCGCCCGAAAAACCGGCAGGGCCGCCTCTGCCGCATGCTGCGCGCGCTCGGCGCAGAAGTCGTTGAGCTGCCGGCGATCACCACCGTGCCGCTTGAAGACGCTGTCCTGCCTGCGCTCGACAATGCTGCCTGGCTGGGCTTCACAAGCGCCACGGGCGTGGAATGCTTCTTCGCGCTCCTCGCACGGGAAAAGCGCGACGTGCGCTCTCTCGGACAGGCAAAGATCGCTGCCATCGGCCCAGCGACTGCCAAGGAGCTGAACGATCGCGGCCTCCTCGTCGACCTTATCCCGAGCGTGTATGACGGCGCTCATCTGGCCGAGGAGCTGGCCAATGCCGCGCACGGAGCCCCCATCGTCATGTTCCGCGCGCTGGACGGCTCGCCCGAACTCACCGACACCCTGCGAAATCACGGCGCGAACTTCAGCGAAGTTCCCCTTTACCGTACCGAATACGTCAAAGCCCCCTTCCAGCCTCGCACGCCCGATGCCGTGCTCTTCACCAGCGCTTCGACCGTGAGAGGATTCAGGGCCGCCTGTCCCGATCTGGACGTGCCGCTGGCCTGCTGTATCGGTTCTCAGACCGCTGCCGCCGCCCGTGAAGCCGGCTTTGCGAACATCCGCGTCGCCAGGCGAGCGACGCTCGAAGACCTTATCTCGACTTTACAAGGAGCGTAAACAAAAATGATCGTCAGACCCAGAAGACTTCGTCAGACCCCTGTCATACGCAACATGGTCGCCGAGACCCATCTGTCGCCCGACATGCTCGTCTACCCCGTGTTCATCCGCGAAGGGCATGGCATCGTCGAGGACATCCCCTCACTGCCGGGACAGAAGCGCTACAGCCCCGACACATTCCCCCGCGCGCTCGAAGCGATGAACGCCGCAGGCGTCAGCTCCGTCCTGCTCTTCGGCCTGCCCGAGCACAAGGACGAAGTCGGCACCGGCGCCTGGGAGGAAAACGGCGTCATCCAGCAGTCGCTGCGCATCGGCAAGAAAGAGTTCCCACACCTCAACTTCATCGGCGACGTGTGCATGTGCGAGTACACCAGCCACGGCCACTGCGGCATCCTCCACGGCGAGGAAGTGGACAACGATGAAACGCTCGAATACCTGACGCGCATCGCCGTCTCGCAGGCCGCTGCCGGCGCCGACATCGTCGCCCCCTCCGACATGATGGACGGCCACGTCGCCGCCATTCGCGCCGGACTGGACAAGGCCGGCATGAAGAACAAGATCATCTTCTCCTATGCCGTCAAATACGCCTCCGTGTTTTACGGACCGTTCCGCGACGCTGCCGGAAGCGCGCCCTCGTTCGGCGACCGCCGCGCCTATCAGATGGACCCGCGCAACGTGCGCGAGGGCCTCAAGGAAGCCGAGATCGACATCGAGGAAGGCGCCGACCTCGTCATGGTCAAGCCCGGCCTTCTCTACATGGACGTGCTGCGCGCCGTCAAGGAGATCAGCCCCGTGCCCGTCGGCACATACTGCGTCAGCGGCGAATACGCCATGATCAAGGCCGCCGCCGCCAACGGCTGGATCGACGAACAGCGCGCCGTCAGCGAAGCCGCCTTCAGCCTGGCCCGCGCCGGCGCCGACGTCATCATCACCTACTCGGCCCTCGATCTGGCGAAGTGGCTGCGGGACGGGAAAATCAGTTTTTAATGAGTAATTAGTAATGAGTAATGAGTAATTTGATGAGCGCTGGGAGAATTTCCCCGCGCTCATCGCATCATGAACGAACAGCAAAAGCAGGGCGTCCCGGCGAAGAATCCGGAACGCCCTGCTTTTTCATTACTCATTATTAATTACTCATTACTCATTGCTTTTACAGGTCCCATCTCAGCGTGGCATTCACAGCAACGTCCTTCTGTCCGCTGCTCAGCAGTGCGTTCACGCCCAGGCCCAGGGTGAGGTTGTTTCGCTTGGCGTCGAGGCCTAATGTTGCACGGAAGTTGTTTTTGTCCGTCAGCATCTGCGTGCTGCGCGCCGCGCTGCCGCCGCTCAAGACCGTTTCGCGGATGTTTATGGCTCTGTCGCCGCCGGCGTACACGTAGGCCAGTTCAACAGAGGGCTTGATCTTCCAGCCCTTTTTCGTCGTCATGGGCGTCCAGTCGAACTTCACGCCCAGCGGCACGGTCCACTGGCTCACGCTTTCGCCGCCGATCGTCGACCAGTCGGCGCCGTTTTTCTTCACGCTCAGGTCATCCATGCTGAAATGGCTGTAGCGCACGCCGAGGAACGGCTTGATGTTCACACGGCCGTTGCTGCGGAGGTTCCACCACGCGGTGCCGCCGACGGTGAAGACGCGGCTTTTGCCCCTGCGGGCGCTGTAATAGTCGCCGCCCGAGGTGCTGTCGTAGTCGTCACGGTGCCAGTTGTAGCCTATGTCTCCGGTCAGGGTGAAGTTGCCGAGCGAGCGGGCGCCGTACAGACTGACACCGATGTGCTTGCCGTCGCTGTCGCTGCCGTCAAATTTGCCCCGGCCGCGGCCTTCGGTCTTGCCGAGGTTGACGGCCAGTCCGGCGACGCCGGTGCCAAACTGTTTGTCAGCGCCGATGGTGACGCCGTAATTCTTGAACTTCATGTCGGCGCTGTCGTTATCGACCCGAGCATGGCTGTACCAGGTGCTTGCCCACACGCCGCCGACTTTGTCCTGCTTCATGGGCATGAAGCCGCGGGCGTAGTTCATGATGGCAGCGGGAGCGCCCAGCAGCTCAAAGCCGCGGTTCTGGAGCGACGCGCCAAAGTTTGCCGCGTTGCGCAGGCTCTGCCCGGCGGTGAGGATAAAGGGCGAACGTCTGCTTTCGGGCGTAGGCGCCGGGGTTGGCTTGGGTTCTGGCGTGGGCGTCGGAGTGGGAGTCGGCGCCGGCTGGGGTTCGGGATCGGCGTCCTTCGTCACGGTGACGGACACGTCGCC
>JAGAYQ010000437.1 GCA_017940445.1 Pyramidobacter sp.
GAAAAGCCCCTCGGCGAGTTCGTGCGCGAGATCGTCGGTCTGGACATGAACGCCGCCAAGGCTGCTTTTGCGGACTATTTGAATGATGCCAATCTGGACAGCCGCCAGATCTATTTTGTCAATCAGATCGTCGAGTATATTGTCCGCAACGGCATGATGAAAGATCTTTCGGTGCTGCAGGAAGCTCCGTTCACGGATCAGGGCAGCATCGTGGAAGTGTTCACGGATATGAACGTCTGGCTGGGGATCCGCCACGTGATCGAGCAGGTCAACGCGAACGCCCTGGCGGCGTGAGGAAAGAACAAAGTCAAAAAGCAGGCCCCGAACCGCGGCAAGAGCGGTTCGGGGCATCGTTTATCCTGTTTTTGTGTCCAAATGCTGATCGACCGCGGGGCGGGCCCGTGTGCCCGCCCGGCTTTCTTGTTTCGCAAAACAGCGGATTGTCCGGCTTACGCCGCGCCGATGTCCATGATTTTGAAGCGGCGTTTCAGTTCGCTGATGAATTCCTGCGCGATCGGAGTCGGCGGGCAGTCCTGCTTGAGGACGCAGCCGAATTCCAGCGCGTCGGCGTTCTCGATGGGGACGGAGCGGACTTTGTAGGCGGAGATCTGCTTTTCAAACGTGTCGATGCCCAGCCCGTAGAAGTCGCTGCTGCCGATCAGGCGCAGCAGCGAGGAACGGGCGCGCGTGTAGACGACGCGCCGCGGCGGCTGGCCGTCTTCTGCCCGGCGGTGCAGGAACTGATCGGTCAGGTCCTCGAACTCGCCGAGGAAGCGGACGAACGGGTAATCCGCCAGATTTTCCAGTGTCACGGCCTTTCCGGCGCGGAGCAGGGGATGATCCTCGGCCACCAGAAGATGCGGCTTCATGCGGGCGAGAAGGTGGTACTCCAGATGCTTTTCCTCCAGCGCGGCCCGGATCTTCTGCCTCTGGTAGTTGTCGAAGTTGATCACGCCGACCTCGAAGAAGTGGGAAGAAACGTCCTCGATGACGTCGACGGGACTGCCTTCGTTGAGCTTGTGGGCGAACTGCGGATCGTCCCTGTGGCGAAGGACGACGGCGATGAAGCACTCCATGATGTGGGTGTACTTGGTCATGGAGACTTCGAGCGAAGACGCTGCCGCGTCGGCCGTGCCCAGTTTCTCGATCTTGCCGCATTCCTGGACGATCTTTTCGGCGTGTCTGAGAAATTCAGTTCCTTCGGGCGTCAGGACGACGCCTTTTTTGCTGCGCTGCAGCAGGACGACGCCGAGCTCGTTCTCCAGATCGTGGAGGATCTTGCCCAGATGCGGCTGGGAGATGTACAGTTTCTGCGCGGCCCTGTTGATCGAGCCGATTTCCGCGACGGTGATGAAGTACTTCAGATGTTCTGTGTTCATTTGGCCCTCCTGAGGTTATCCGTGATTCAAATAACGCTCATAGCGATAACCAATAACTTTACATTCATATTACCATGTTAAAATCCAAGTGTAAACGATTCGGCGGCGAGTTTTTTATCTTTTCCCCGCTTCTTTGGGAAAACGCCGCACGAAAAATGATCAGGGCAGCGGCTTTCGTGCCGCGGAAAGGAGCGCATTATGGCAAGAACATTCAACGATGTCATGCAGATGGTCCAGGAGCACAAGATCGAGATGGTCGATTTCAAGATGGTGGACATCAACGGCGTCTTCCGCCATGTCACCATCCCCGTCAGCTACTTCACCGAGAATATCATGAAGGACGGGATCGGCTTCGACGCCTCCAATTACGGCTACGCGATCCTGGAGAAGAGCGACATGGTCTTCATCCCCGACCTTGACACGGCGATGGTGGATCCGTTCTGCGCCGTTCCCACGCTGTCGATGACCGGAGATGCGATGATCATCGACTACCCGGACAACCGGCCCGTCGCGCAGTATCCGCGCAACATCGTCAAGGCGGCGGAGAAGCACATGAAGGATCTCGGCATCGCCGACACGATGCTGATCCTGCCGGAATTCGAGTTTTATCTGTTCAACGAGGCGGGCTGGACGGTGAAGCCCAATCAGGTGAGCTCGTTCGTGGATGCCGAGCAGGCGCACTGGAACAGCGACTCGCAGGGCAAGGGCGTCGTCGTGCCGCTGCAGGATCACTACCACATCGCCAAACCGTTCGACCGTTCCTACGAGTGCCGCAGTGAGATGGTGAAGCGCATCGAGGCGGCCGGCATCCCGGTGAAATACCATCATCCCGAGGTGGGCGCCTCCGGCCAGTTCGAGATCGAGCCCAAGCTCGGTTCCATGCCGATGATGGCCGACGCCACGATGCTGATCAAGTACATCATCCACAACACGGCGCTGGAATACGGCCTGTCAGCCACGTTCATGCCCAAGCCGATCTTCGGAGAGGCGGGGAGCGGCATGCACGTGCACATGCTGCTGCTGAAAAACGGCGAGCCGGTGTTCTCCGACGACAACGGCTATTCGCACCTCAGCAAGGAGGCGCACTGGTTCATGGGCGGCCTGCTCTCGCACATCTCGTCGCTGTGCGCGATCACCAATCCCAGCGTCAACTCGTTCAAGCGTCTGGTGCCCGGCTATGAAGCGCCCGTCACCGTCGGCTACGCCACGTCCAACCGCAGCGCCGTGATCCGCATCCCGGCCTACGCCAAGACGCCGAAGATGCGCCGCTTCGAGCTGCGCAACCCGGACGCCACCTGCAATCCGTACTTTGCCTACGCCGCCATCCTCATGGCCGGCCTCGACGGCATCCAGAAGAAGATCGATCCTCACGCGCACGGCTGGGGCCCCTACGACTGCAACCTCTTCAACCTGCCCGAGGAAGAGAAGAAGAAGCTGCAGGGCCTGCCTGTGCGTCTGGAAGACGCCCTCGACGCGCTGGAAGCCGATCACGACTATCTGACTGCCGGCGGCGTGTTCCCCCAGGAACTGATCGCCAAGTTCATCAAGGGCAAGCGCGCGGAGTGCGCCCGTCTGGCAGCGATCCCGAACCCTGCCGAGTTCGAGATGTACTACAACGCGTAACTGTTTTTCGTCAAAATCACACGTCTGAAAGGGGATATAAAAAATGGATGCTGTTTACAATGGTTTGCTGTACCTTACCGGTTGGCCTCTGGCTTGTCTGCTGTTCTTCGGCGGTCTGTACTTCACGATCCGCACCAAGTTCCCGCAGTTTCGTCTGTTCGGGGAATCGATCCGTGTCGTCTCGGAAAAGCCCACCACGGCCGGTTCCATTTCCTCCTTCGGCGCCCTGATGATCTCCACGGCCTCGCGCGTCGGCACGGGCAACATCGTCGGCGTTTCCACGGCTATCTGCATCGGCGGTCCCGGCGCCGTGTTCTGGATGTGGGTGACGGCCATTTTCGGCGGCGCTTCGGCGTTCGTCGAGTCCACGCTGGCTCAGGTCTATAAGAAAAAGGATCCCGACGGCGGCTCCTACGGCGGACCGGCCTACTACATCGAAGCGGCGCTTCATTCCCGCTTCCTGGCGGTCATCTTCTGCCTTGCCCTGATCTTCACCTACGGCGTCGGATACAACATGCTTGCTTCGTACAACCTGCAGTCCGCGTTCAGCGGCTTCGCCTTCTATGATCCCAAGCTGACGCCGGCCATCATCGGCTGTGTCATCGCGCTGATCTCGCTCTACTGCCTGCTCGGCGGCGGCCGGAGAATCGTCCAGATTACGGGCTTCCTTGTCCCCGTCATGGGCGTGCTTTACGTCGTCCTTGCAGTCGTCGCTCTTGCCAAGAACATCGGCAACGTTCCGCACATGTTCGGGATGATCTTCGCCGATGCGTTCAACTTCCAGGCCATCTTCGGCGGCTTCATGGGATCGTGCCTGATGATGGGCTTCAAGAGAGGTCTGTACTCCAACGAAGCCGGTATCGGTTCCGCCCCCAATGCCGCGGCCGCAGCCGACGTGTCGCATCCCGCCAAGCAGGGCCTTGTGCAGATGCTTTCCGTCTTTATCGACACTCTGCTTCTCTGCACCGCGACTGCTTTCATGAGCCTCTGCTCCGGCGTGGAACCCACGGCGGAAGTCGCCGGCGCCCGTTATATCCAGCTGGCCCTTTCGCAGACGTTCGGCGACATCGGCCCCGTGTTCATCGCCATCGCCATGCTGCTGTTCGCGTTCACGACGCTGCTTGGCAACTTCTACTACATCGAGAACTGCGTCGCCTACCTGATGAAGAAAAAGCCCTCGCGTATGTTCATGAATGCCGTCCGCGTGTTCGGCGCGTTCCTGATCTTCATCGGCGCGATCATCTCCTTCGGCACCGCCTGGGACATCGCTGACATCTGCCAGTGCATCCTTGCCGGGCTGAACATCCCCGTCTGCATGATCCTCGGCGGCGTGGCCTACAAGGCTCTGGACAACTATGTCGAGCAGATAAAGGCTGGAAAGAACCCCGTGTTCTTCGCCAAAAAGGACGGCGGCGTCACTGTCGATACCGATTTCTGGAATTAACGGTAACGGCGCGCTGCCTGGTTTCACTCTGTCTGTGATCCCCCGCTGAAGGGGAATAAACTGAAAAGGTACTGATGAGGCCGGCCGGCGTGTAAAAGCCTGACCGGCCTCTTTTTTACGGCATTTGGACTGCGGATCATTGAAAAAGCAGCTGAGCCTCCGGAACGCTGTTTTGAACTGCTCCTGTCAAGTAGACAGTTGAAAAAAACAAAAAAGAGTTCCCAAAGTAAGGCTGGTCCCGGCAACGGGATCAGCTCTTTTGTTGCCCTCGCGCAGCCTGTAATTCTTTCTGCTCAAGCGCCATTCTGTACGCTGCCGGCGGCAGGCAGTCAAGATTATGCTGACGGCGACGCGTGTTGTAGTAGTCAATGAACTCATCGATCGCCTGCGTCAGCTGTTCTTTGCTCTCAAATTTCCTCAGGTAATACATCTCGCTTTTGAGGATTCCCCAGAAGCCTTCCATCGGACCATTATCAATGCAGCGTCCGACTCGCGACATGCTCTGGGTCATTCCGGCTTCATCCAGTTTCTTCCTAAATGCTTTGCTTGTGTACTGGTATCCTCTGTCACTGTGGAAC
>JAGAYQ010000438.1 GCA_017940445.1 Pyramidobacter sp.
AGAAGAAGAACGCGATCCTCACCGACAAGGAAAAAATGATCGTCTCGTACCACGAGATCGGC
This sequence comes from Pyramidobacter sp., assembly GCA_017940445.1. Classification (GTDB taxonomy): domain Bacteria; phylum Synergistota; class Synergistia; order Synergistales; family Dethiosulfovibrionaceae; genus Pyramidobacter. The sequence goes on from JAGAYQ010000438.1 coordinate 63, forward strand.
CATGCCCTTGTCGCCGCCATGCAGAACCAGTCGGCGCCCGTGCAGAAGATCACCATCATCCCCCGCACTTCGGGCGCGCTTGGCTACACCATGCAGGTGGAGGAGGGCAACCACTACCTGATGAGCAAGGAAGAGCTTGAAAACAAGATCGCCACGCTCACCGGCGGCCGCGCTGCCGAAGAAGTCGTTTTCGGCTCCGTCACGACCGGCGCCAGCAACGACATCGAGCAGGCCACGAAACTGGCCCGCGCCATGATCACCCGTTACGGCATGAGCGACGACTTCGGCATGGTGGCGCTGGAGACGGTGACCAACCAGTACCTCGGCGGCGACACGTCGCTGGCCTGCGCTGCCGAAACGCAGGCGACGATCGACAAAAAGGTGATCGAACTGGTCCGCACCCAGCACGAAAAAGCCCGTCAGATCCTCACCGATAACCGCCGCAAGCTCGACGAACTGGCAAAGCACCTCTACGAACGCGAGACCATCACCGGCGAGGAGTTCATGGAGATCCTGCACGCAAAGACCCAGCTTGTGTAGTTTTCTGTACGCTGCATCAATACAAAGCCAACCCGCAGCAAAAGCGAACGATTGTGCACCGGCACGGTCGTTCGCTTTTTGTGCGGAACAGCGCTTGACGGAAAACGCGTTTATGTTTTTATGAGCTGATAAAATGTGCATAAGCCTTCGTCGAGCAAAAAAAGTGGTATACTCTCACTCTGTTGAGAAAATGTGAATTTTTGTATTCAAATAGTGCAATTATAGGCGCATCAAGTGCGCTTTGAATAACGGAGGTCAAACCGCAATGCAGATCAAAGTTTTGCTCCCGCTCTCGCTTGCGCTGATGGCGGGGCTGCTGATGACGCGTGTGTTCAAGAAACTGGGCTGGAATTTCCCCGACGTGACGGCGTTCCTGATCGCGGGGCTGGCGATCGGCCCCTATGGCCTGGGCCGGCTTGGCGTTCCCGGGATCGGTTTTTCGGTCTATGAGGAGCTTCAGACCGTCGGCGTGCTCACCGACGCGGCGCTGGGATTCATCGCTTTTGCGATCGGGAACGAGTTCCGCCTCTCGCAGCTGCGCAGCACGGGGCGCGCGGCGACGGTGATCGGCATCGCCCAGGCATGCATCGCGACGCTGTTTGTCGATGCCGCGCTGATCGCGGTGCATTTCATGGTGGGGCCTGAGGTGCTGCCGCTGCCGGTTGCCGTGACGCTGGGCGCGATCGCCTCGGCGACGGCTCCCGCCGCGACGCTGATGGTCGTGCGCCAGTACAAGGCCAAGGGCCCTGTCACCGAACTGCTGCTGCCGATCGTCGCGCTCGACGACGCTGTCGGCCTGGTGCTGTTCGCTGTGTCGTTCGGCGTGGCGATGGCGCTCAAGGGCGGCTCGCTGAGCGTGTGGTCGGTGGCGCTCAATCCGATGGCTGAGATCGTCTGGTCGCTGCTGCTCGGCAGCGCGCTCGGCTGGCTGCTGACGCAGATCGAAAAGTGGTTCTTCTCGAACACGAACCGCCTGTCGATGACGATCAGCTTCGTCATCCTGACGATCGCGCTCTCGTCGCTGCACTTCCCGGTCGGTCCGCTGACAGTTTCGGCATCGCCGCTTCTGGTGTGCATGATGCTGGGCACGGTGTTCTGCAACCTCAGCGAGTTCTCGTTCGACCTGATGGCGCGCGCCGATCAGTGGACGGCGCCTCTGTTCGCCACGTTCTTCGTCCTCAGCGGCGCCGAGCTGGATCTAGGCGTGTTTGCGCAGGGGCTTGCTGTGGTGATCGGCCTGGTATACATCCTTTTCCGCTCACTGGGCAAGTATTTCGGAGCCCGGCTCAGCAGCGCTTTCTGCGGCTGTTCGGAGACGGTGCGCAAATATCTGGGCATCACGCTGCTGCCGCAGGCCGGTGTGGCGCTGGGCATGTACGCCACGGCTTCACGCTTAGGCGGCCATGACGCGACGCTGATCCGCAATCTGGTCCTGTTTTCGGTCCTGATCTACGAGCTGACCGGCCCGGTGATGACGCAGCGGGCGCTCCTGGCCGCCGGCGAGATCAAGCCGGTCGAAAAAGAGAAGAAGAGCCGCGAGCGCTTCTACGCC
>JAGAYQ010000439.1 GCA_017940445.1 Pyramidobacter sp.
CCGGCTACACGACGATCCCGTTCTTTCACGACGAGCTGGTCCTCATCGTCAGCCGCAATCATCCGCTGGCCTCGCGTCAGTACGTGACGATGGAAGAAGCCGCCCAGCTCAAGCTGGCAGGGCGCACGGCCGGCTCCGGCAGCCGCCAGGCCTGGGACCGCGCCTGCAAGAGCCGCACTGGCGCGGTGCGCGAGGCTGAGCTCCAGTTCGGCCACACGATGGGCGTCGTCAACGCCGTCGCCGCCGGAGCGGAAGGCGGAATCGTCTCGATGTACGCGGCAGCCGCCTCGCCCGCCGTTACGGCACTGCGCTTCCGTCCTGCGCTTTACCGCACGTTCCATCTTGTCTACGGTCTCTGCGAAACGAAGGCCGTCGAAGTTCTGCTCTCGTTCCTCACTCAGAAAGCCGATCAGCGCCCTATGCCGGCCGAGCGCTGACGCACCAGCATACAACAAGTCCAAGAGCTCCCGGATCCTGTTCGGGAGCTCTTTTTTGTCGCGTTTTTTCGTGCCAGCGCCTGCCGAGATATTTTAATTGCAAAAAACAATAAGCAAAACCTGATTGACAGTTTCTAAAACTTCGTCTATACTTTTCGCAGGAAATTTTTGTATAGACATGATCATGAAGGCCGAACCGTTTTGTGCGAAGGAGGCGATCGCATGGCTCGAAGGATCACGATCCTCGGCGGCGGAAACGGCGCGTTTGCCGCCGCGGGGCATTTGACGATGGACGGGCATGAGGTGACGCTGTTCGAGTGCCCTGAGTTCGCCAGCTCGATCGAAGCGATCCGGAAACTGGGCGGGGTCAACCTGAAAACGCTGCCGTCGAACGGAATCAAAGAGGGTTTTGCGCCGCTGCGCCTGATCACGACGGACATCGAGGCCGCGCTGGCTGACGCAGAGATCGTGCTGGTGATCGTGCCGAGTTTTGCGCATAAATACATGGCCCGCGTCGCCGGACCGCATCTAAAAAGCAGTCAGCTCGTCGTGCTCGCACCGGGCAATCTGTTCGGCGTGCTCGAGTTCGCCCGCGTCGTGCGCGAAGCCGGCAACGATGCCGACATCACGTATGCCGACCTCGACTGCATGATGTACGCCTGCCGCAAGACCGATCCGACAGGCGTATGGCTTCGGGGCTACAAGCACAGCCTGGGCTGCGCCGCGTTCCCTGCCGAGCGCAATGACGAAGCTTTCGAACGGCTGTCGGAAGTGTATCCGTACCTGGTCAAAAAGGACAACATTCTCGCCACGGGCATGTCGAATCCCAATTTTGCCATCCACATCCCGATCATGCTGTTCAACATCGCCAACATCGACCGCAGGCGCGACATGCTGTTCTACGCTGACTGCATGACTGAATCCGTGGGCATGTTTATCGACGCGATCGACCGCGAGCGCATGGCGTTTGACCGCAACGGGATATTTTCTCTGGTCGATCTGGCCGAGCAGGACCGCCGCTGGTACGGCTATCAGGGGGTGCACGGCAGCACGATCGCCGAGATGGGGGCGACAAGTCCGCTCTACCCCAACAGCAGGATGCCGACGGAAAAAGATCACCGCTATTTCACCGAGGACGTGCCTTACGGTCTGATCCCGGCACTTTCGCTGCTGAAAAAGTTCGGCTATCCGCATACGGCTGTGGAGACAGCGGCCAATGCGGCATGCATCCTCTGCGGACAAGACTTTTACGCCGAGGCGCGCACGCTCGAGCATCTCGGTCTTGACGAACTGAGCGGCACTGATCTGCTCCGGCTCGTCGAACACGGCTTTTCGCACGGCGCCTGACGCCGCGCATCATATTTCGTATAAGGGGGCATTATTATGAACATCAGAAAGATCGCGGCCATCACGGGCATGATCCTGATCGTGGGCGCAAGCGCATTCGCAGCACAGAAGAAGATCGACAACGTTCAGATCATCACCGGCGGAGCGGGCGGCGGCTGGGAAGTGATCGGCGCAGCCATCGCCAGCAAGGCGAACGAGCATTTCGAAGGCTTTCCCGTCACGGCCATCCCCGGCCCCGGTTCGGTCGCCAACCCGATGATCGTCTCCTCGGGCGAGACGGCGTTCGGCATCGGCTACCCCAATTTCCTCGTCGCAGCGCGCGACGGCCTGTTCCCGTATGACAAAGCGGCCGACAATCTGGCGACGATCGCCTCGATGCCGGCCACGGTGCTGCACATCTTCGTCGATCCGGCCAAGGCCAAAGAGGCCACGTTCGAGGCCGTGCTCGACAAGAAAGTCCCCATCCATCTGGCACTGCCGCCCCAGGGTGCGGGCAGCCACATGATCTTCCATAACGTGGTCGCAGCCTACGGTCTGAAGGAGATCGAGGACATGAAGGCATGGGGCGCTGACTTTTATTACGCGAACGTCTCCGGCATCAACGAAGCCTGGAGAAACCGCATGGTCGACGGCGGCGTTTCGACGCTGAACATCCCCGGCACTGCCGTTGAAGAGGCGCTGAGCTCGCGCGCGGGCGTCGTGCTGCCCATCGGCGAAGGTCTGGTCGCCAAGCTTGTCGAGGCCGGCTTCAGCCCCTATACGATCCCGGCCGGTACGTACTCGGGCCAGAAGAACGACGTCGCCACGGTCGGCCTGCCGATGATCCTCTTCACCCGCAAGGACGTGGATGAGGACACCGTGTACGAGATCACTAAGACGATCTATGAAAACGCCGAATTCCTCAAGACCGTGCACAGCTCGTTCAAGACGTTCGACCCGAATGCGATGCATCTGGGCACGGGCATCGATCTGCATCCCGGTGCCGTGCGCTTCTACAAGGAAAAAGGCCTCATCAAATAAAGAGGAATTGCTATCAAAAAAGTCCTTATGTGACACAATGCCCGATCCCCTTATGTTGCTGGGTATCGGGCATTTATGATAATATGTTTGCATCTTGAGCGGATCATCATAGATCATCACAAACAGGGGGACGTTCACCATGAGCGAAAAAAAGTTTTCTCCGGGGACGATGCGCTCTCTGAGCGGCTTTCCGCGCGCGCTGGCCTACCTGTGCGGCGCGGCGCTGACGATCGTCACGTTCTACACAGCGTTCCGCGGCGTGTTTCTGCCGCTTGTGCAGCGGTCGATCCACCTGTGTCTGCTGCTGGCGCTGACTTTCCTCTGGTATCCTGCCGGCGAAAAATCGCCGCAGGACCGGCCGTCGGCGCTCGACTGGCTGTTCACGGCCCTGTCGCTGGCCGTGCTGGCGTGGACGCTGTACAGCAATCACCGCTACATGACGCGCATCCCCTACTACAGCAAAGTCTCTGCCCTCGACATGACGGCCGGGACCGTGCTGACGCTGCTGGTGCTCGAGAGCGGCCGGCGCACGCTCGGGCTGTTCATAGCCGTTCTTGCTGCCGGACTGATCGGCTACGCCTTCGCCGGTCCGCTGATGCCGCAGATGTTCGCTCATCAGGGCGTGTCGTTCTCGCGTTTTATCGACATCATGTACATGACCGATATGGGGCTGTGGAACTCGC
>JAGAYQ010000440.1 GCA_017940445.1 Pyramidobacter sp.
TTGTCGAGTTCAAGTCGGCCGAGCTTCAGGCCAAATTCTTTGAGGATCACGGCTTCAAGGTCACGCGCAAGCTTGGCGGCATTGATACGGCGTTCAAGGCTGAATGGGGCACGGAAGGCCCCGTTATCGGTTTTCTCGGCGAATACGACGCGCTCCCCGGCCTCAGCCAGAAGGCTGACTGCGCGCAGGAAACGCCCGTCACGCCCGGCGCGTGCGGCCACGGCTGCGGGCATCACCTGCTCGGCACCGGCTGCATGGAAGCCGTCTGCGCGCTTGCCGAATACCTCCAAAAGACCGGCGAAAAGGGCCGCATCGTCTACTTCGGCTGTCCCGCCGAGGAAAGCGGTGCCGGAAAGGCGTTCATGGTCCGCGAAGGCTGCTTCGACGGCGTCGATTTCTGCCTGGCCTGGCATCCCTACACCTTCAACGGCCTCATGGCACGCTCGCTGGCCAACGCCCGCGTCATCTACAAGTTCACCGGCCGCGCCGCACACGCCGCCGCCATGCCGGAAAAAGGCCGCTCGGCGCTCGACAGCTGCGAGATCATGAGCGTCGGCGTCAACTATCTGCGCGAACACGTCCCCACCGACGTGCGCATGCACTACGCTTATCTCGACGTGGGCGGCACTGCTCCGAACGTCGTCCAGCCGCACGCTGCCGTGCTTTATGCCCTGCGCGCTCCCGAGTCGGACCAGGTGCAGGAGGTATATGAGCGCGTCTGCGATGTCGCCAGAGGCGCAGCGCTGATCTGCGGCACCAGCGTCGAAGAACAGGTCGTCAGCGCCTACGCCAGCACTCTGCTGCCCGCAGCTCTGCGCGATGTCGCTTTCCGCTGCCTGAAGGAAGAAGCATCGGGCGTGACTTACACGCCCGAAGAGCTGGAGTACGCTCGCAAGTTCGTCGCCGTCGGCTCGCAGCCGAACGCCAAAGATCCCATCGACACGCATGTGGAAGATCCTGCCGCGGCAAAGATGGGCGGCTCCACCGACGTGGGCGACGTCAGCTGGGTCGTGCCCACCGTCGGCGTCTACGCCGTCACCTATGCCGCAGGAACAGTCATGCACGGCTGGACAGCCGTAGCGCAGGGGCGCAGCAGCATCGCCAAGAAGGGCATGCACACCGCCGCACGCACGATGGCGGCCATCACGCTCGAACTGCTTCGCAAGCCTGAGCTCCGCGAGCAGGTCAAAAAGGACTTTGAGACGGTCAAGAACGGCCGCATCTACAAAACGCTCATCCCCGACTCGATGAAGCCGGGCATGTTCTGATCACTGTGCGCATCTTCAGGCGGATCAGCTTCGATCCTGACAAGCTGCTCAGGCAGACGCGCATCTGCCGTTTCGCCGCAGCGCTTCTGCTGATCCTGACGTTTGCTGCGCTCAGTCCGGCGCCGCTGAGCGCGGTGCTCCTTGCCGCCGGCATCGTGCGGCTGGGGCCCGCTTTCACCGGACGTTCTGCCGCGCTCAGGCTCCTTGCGCTGGGTTCGCTGGCGGCGGGAACAGCGCTTCGGCAGTCTGCTTCACCGATAACGGTGCTGAATGCCTGCCTGCTGCTTTCCGCCGCGTGCAAGGGCGCCGAATGGTACAGAGTGCGCGAGCTGACGGGCGCGCTGTATCTGCTCTTCGGCGGGCTGTTCGATGCCTTTTTGAGTTTCAGGCTCGGGGGCATGGTCATTCCGCTTTCGCCAAGGCAGATCCTTGCGCTCCACCTGCTCGCCTCCGCCGGCACAGCATACGCCGTATCCTGCGGCTACGCCCGCCTCGAACGCATCATGCGAGGTGCTGTCCGTCCCCGCGGGGAAGCATCCGAACAGGATGAACTGTGAAAAGTATCTTCAGCCGCACAACTCACGCGTTGCAGCAATTCGCACAAAGAATGAAATTGGGAGAAGTTCATGACAGATAAGCACAATAATAACTTTATCCTGCTCAATGTGCTCGGTGCCTGCAAGGTGATTTTTGCACACCAGTTCGCGCTGCTGCGCCGGCCGATGCCCGAATGGCTCGAGATGCTGATCGGCCCGCTGGGCGCGAAGATGATCTTTGTCGTTGTCGGTTATCTCGTTACACAAAGCTGCCTTCGCGAGACTTCACTTTCCCGTTTTTTTAAGCGTCGCGCGATCCGAATCTTTCCGGCATTATGGTTCTATCTGTTTTTAACCGTCTTCGTCATCGGCCCCCTCTTTACACAAAATTCACTATGTGGATATTTTTCTGACTGCTGGCGATTCCTCTTTCACAATATGCTTTTGAAAACGGAATACCTCCTTCCTGGAATTTTCCTCAGGAACCCATTTCAAGCCCTTGTCAACGCTTCTCTGTGGTCCTTGCCTGTTCAGTTCGCTCTGTACGCCATAGTCGGAACAGGCGTGTGGGGTGTGCTTCATTTACCGTCCCGCCTGCGACTTCCCGTTTACACTTCAGCAGCTCTGCTGGCACTACTCTGCACGATCGTCAAAGCTGTCTTCTGGCCTCAGTTCCGTCTGCGGATATATGGGATTTTAATTCCTCCCGTTTCCAACGTAGCATCGTTTTTTCTGACAGGCAGCCTCATTGCCTATGCACGATGGGAGCGGCTGTGCCGGCCGGCGGTCTGGCTCCCGCTCTACATCGCTGTCAGGCTCCTTCCCGAGCCGTACAGGGCGGCGGGGACAGTCATCGTCCTTCCCTGTGCAGTCCTGTCAGCGGGCCTGCATCTGCCGCCCCTGCGCCCCCAGTTTTTCAGCTTTCACAATATCGCATACGGCCTGTATTTATGGGGCTGGACGGTGCAGCAGACGCTTCTCCTGCTCCTGCATGTCAATAGAGGACTTCACCTGAGTCCTTACATCTATTATCTTCTCTCCATGACGGCAACAGCCCTGATCGCAGGCATTTCCCGGAACTGCATTGAAATCCCCGCAGAGAGGTTCCTCAAAAAGAAACTGCTTTAACAAAAACACAGCGCCTCCGAAGGGTCATCCCGACCTTTAGGAGGCGCTGTGCTGCATTCAATGCATGTTTGTTCAGTTCAGCGGCAGCAGTTTCTGATAGTCCTTCTTCGGCATGAGGATCTCGCGCGCTGCGCGGATAAA